>JBDSTJ010000102.1:0-11866 GCA_039928335.1 Streptosporangiaceae bacterium
GCCGAGCCGCGCCTCGGCCGGGATCACGTTGTTGGCGGTCCCGGCGTGGAAGCTGCCCACGGTCAGCACGACCGGGTCGAACACGTCGAACGACCGGGTCACGAACGCCTGGAGGGCGGTGACGATCTCGCACCCCACCGGGATCGGGTCCTTGGCCCGGAACGGCATCGAGGCGTGGCCGCCCGCCCCGCGGATCGTCACGGTCACCGCGTCGGAGGCGGCCATGATCGGACCACCGCGGGAGAAGACCGTGTGGCCGGGCGCGATCGAGGCCCCGACGTGCAGCGCGTAGGCCGCGACGGGCCGCTCCCCCGCCGCCTCGAGCACCCCGTCCTCGATCATCAGTTTGGCCCCGCCGTGGCCCTCCTCCCCCGGTTGGAACATGAAGACCACGCTGCCGGGCACGTCCTGGCGTGCCAGCAGCCGGGCCGCGCCCACGAGCATGGCCACGTGCAGATCGTGGCCGCAGGAGTGCGAGGTCCCCTCGAACCGGGAGGCGAACGGAAGGCCGGTGCGTTCGGGCATGGCCAGCGCGTCCATGTCGGCGCGGAGCAGGACCACCGGACCGGGTCGGGAGCCGCGCAGGACCGCGGTGACCGAGGTCAGCTGCTTACCGGTGGTGATCTCCAGTGGCAGCCCGTCGAGGGCCTCCAGGACCTTCTCCTGGGTGCGCGGAAGGTCGAGTCCGGTCTCGGGTTCGCGGTGGATTTCTCGCCTGAGACAGACGAGGTCGTCGTGCAGCATGGCATGGCTCCTGAAGGAAGGTCACGTTCAGCACTCGTTCGACCACGTACGGAGACGTCGTGGCCACAGGAGATAATCCGCTCCCCCCGGACCGACCACAAGCAGTTCGACTTCACCGTGAACCCACCATCTGAAATACCGGGCGGCATCGGTGGTTGCAGATCGAATACGGTTTCAACCACCGGGGTGGACTGCGCGTCATACCGGTAAGACCCATCTGCACCTGATCCCCCGGAGTGTTCATGCCTGAGTCCAAGCCGCTGCTGCCCGGCGACCCCGTGAGCATCGGCGGGTACCGGTTGACCGGGCGCCTGGGCGAGGGCGGCCAGGGCGTGGTCTTCATGGGCTCCGGCCCGGCCGGCGACAACGTCGCGGTCAAGCTGCTGCAGGCCCACCTCGACGACGGGGCCAGGCACCGCTTCGTCCGAGAACTCGAGTCGACCAAGCGGGTCGCCCGGTTCTGCACCGCCCAGGTCCTGGACGCCGACGTCGACGGCGACCGCCCGTTCATCGTGAGCGAGTACGTCGCGGGCCCGTCTCTGGCCGGCTCGGTCTCCGACAACGGGGTGCTCACCGGCGGATCCCTGGAGCGGCTGGCGATCGGGACCCTGACCGCGCTGGTCGCCATCCACCAGGCCGGGGTGATTCACCGCGACTTCAAGCCGCACAACGTGATCCTCGGCGAGGACGGTCCCCGGGTCATCGACTTCGGCATCGCCAAGGCACTGGACGCCTCCTCCACCCAGGTCAGCGGCGTGATCGGTACCCCCGCCTACATGGCTCCCGAGCAGATCGAGGGCAAGCAGGTCGGCACGCCCGCCGACATCTTCGCCTGGGGCCTCACGATGGCCTTCGCCGCCAACGGGCGGCCGCCTTTCGGCCAGGACAGCATCCCGGCGATCATCGGCCGGATCCTGCAGGGCCACGCCGACCTCGGCACGATGTCCGGGCCGGTTCGCGACCTGGTGCAGAGCGCACTGTCCAAGGACCCCGCCCGCCGCCCGACCGCCAAGGAACTGCTACTGCTCCTGCTCGGCGGCGGCACGGTCCCGACGGTCACGCCCGGCGAACCGCCGACGGCGCTGCTGGCCATGGGCGAGGACCGGGCGGGCCTCCCGACCGACCCGGGACAGCGCGACTGGAACGTCCCCGGTGCCTACGTCCCGCCGCCCTATGACCCGACCCCGCAGCCCTTCGGCCAGACCCCGCAGCCCTACGGGCAGAACCCGCAGCCCTACGGGCAGACCACGCCAGGCGGGCCCTCCCTCCCGTCCCAGCAGCCCGCGCGGCGCTCCGTCCGCCGGGGCCTGGTGATCGCGGTGGCCGCGCTGGCCGCGGTGCTGTTGCTGGTCGGCGGAACCGTGCTGGCCCTCGACAGACTCGGCGACGACCGGTCGAACACCCAGGACGACAACGGCGCGAACGCCGCGCCGACCGGTGCGACCCCGGGCGAATCGGCGCCCGGGAACGGCGCGACCACCCCGACCCAGTCCACCAGCGCCGCGCCGCAGCAGACCAAGCCGGCCGTGGGCAGGCTGGCGTGCACCGACACCGGCGCCCGCACCCTCGGTGCCGCGGAGTACAAGTCCGGGATCGGCCTGGACGCCTCCGGCGGCGCGGTCCACTGGACCGCCAGCCTTGCGGGGCCGGGCCGGCTGAGCGCGTCCCAGGGCGACCTGGCCGCCAGCGGGCACGTCTACATCTCGCTGACGTTGAGCCAGGACGAGCGGGCCACCGCCGGTAGTTCGACGATCAGTGTCACGGCCGCGTCCGGCGGCTCGTGCACCCGGCAGATCAGCTGGTCCGCGCTGCCGCCCGTGGTCACGCCCACGAGTCCGCCGGTGACGCCCACCTCCGCGCCGTCCACCCCGCCCACCGAGGGCGAGGGTGAGTGAGGACATGCGGCGACAGCCGGAGTGACCCTGAGCCGGACCGGAGTCAGAAACAGGAACCGTAGTATTCGGCCATGGAACCTGACGCTGCGATGGAGGAGTTCGGCACGAGGCTCCTCGGGCACGGCCATGCCGAGTTCCTCGCCTGGTCGGGCGAGAGTTCCTGATGCCCGGTTCCGGCTGGGCCGACCGGCTGCTGGAGGAGGGGAACGCGCCCGACCCCCGGTTCAGCCTCGCCAACGAGCGCACGTTCCTGGCCTGGATCCGCACCGCTCTCGGCATGATCGCGGGCGGGGTCGCGCTGGCGGTCAGCGGAGACCTGGTCGCGATGCCGGCCCGGGTGGTCCTGTCCGCCGGGCTCTGCGCGATCGGCGCGCTGTTCGCGTTCCTGGCGTTCGGCCGGTGGCTGCGGACCGAACGGGCGCTGCGCAAGAACGAGCCGCTGCCGCTCCCGACGCTCGCCCCGATCCTGTCCTACGGGCTGGCCGTCGGTGCGATCGCCCTGCTGATCGTGCTGCTGGCCACCCGATGAGGCTGT
The DNA here is from genome assembly GCA_039928335.1 of Streptosporangiaceae bacterium. Lineage (GTDB taxonomy): Bacteria > Actinomycetota > Actinomycetes > Streptosporangiales > Streptosporangiaceae > Actinocorallia. The sequence continues at coordinate 3,175 of JBDSTJ010000102.1, forward strand.
GGGACCAGGGAGCCCAGCCCGAACGCACCTCGCTGGCCTGGTCCAGGACCACCCTGTCGCTGGTCGGCGTCGGGCTGGCCTGCGTGAAGCTCGCACCCTCCCTCCTGGGCGCTGTGCTGGCCGCCGCCGTCGTCTGCGGCGCGCTGGCGCTGCGGCTCCTGCGGATCGGGCCGCACCGGCGGGAACGGTTCGAGCGGCTCACGCAGGGCCGGTCGGTGGCCGACCCCGCGTCCGTGCTGCTCGCCACCGCGATCACGGTCCTGATGGCCGTCGTCGGACTGGTCTTCGCGCTGTCCTAGCCGGCCGGGGTCAGGCGCTCGGCGAGCCAGGCGAGGGCGAGCGGATAGCGGTACTCGATCCCCCCGTGCTTGCCGTCGAAAAGTTCGAAGTGGACCGCGTCGTCCTTGACCCCTGCGACTTCCAGGGCTCGCCGGAAGCCGACCGCGCCGAGGTCCAGGTGGTACTCGTCGCGGTTGCCCGCATCGATCCAGATCGCCGTCATCGACCGCAGCGCCTCGGCGTAGCCGGACCTGGCGGCCATCAGCACCGGGTCCCAGGCCTGCCAGCGCGCCCAGACCTCGGGCACGAGCGCACCCAGGTCGTCGAACGGAATCAGGACCGTCCCGTCCTCCTGGGCCGAATAGCAGGCCGCATAGCCGTAGGTCTCCATCAGCGGGAAGTCGCTGTCCTTGGTCCCGAACACGCGACCGCTGCGGAAGTCCTCCACGAACCGGTCGTAGGAGCCGTCATAGGTGTCGCGCAGGAGCCGGGCCGTGGACGGGAACTCCGGCTGGTAGCAGACCTCGAAGAGCGCGTCGCCGGCGTGCGTGGCCAGCGCCCCGAACAGGTCCGGCCGGAGCATCGGGGTGATCATCGCCCCGTAACCGCCGCTGGACTTGCCGGTGATCGCCCGGTGGCCGGCCTCGGGCAGGGTCCGATAGTGCGCGTCGACCCAGGGCACAATCTCGTCGCACAGGTAGGAGTGGTAGCGGCCGGTCCCCGGCGAGTCGAGGTACTGGCTCCCTCCGAGGTTCGTCCAGGCGTCGACATAGACCAGGATCGCCGGCGGCACACCGCCGCCGTCGAACAACGCCTCGGCGAGGTCGGGGAAGGGCGTGCGCCACGGCGTCCGGTTGCGCCACATCTGGACCTGGCCGGTGTAGCCCTGGATCACGTAGATGGTCGGATAGCGCCGCTCGGAGTCGTCGTACCCCTCGGGCACCTGGACCCACAACGGGCGCTCGTAGGGGTCCCCCAGGGGGTTGCCGCGCAACAGCTCACTCGTGAGGACGTGTTCGTCGATCCGCATGGCATCGACGTTACTTCACGCCTCGGTGAGGAGTCTCGCGGTGATCTCCGCTGGTTCGATCGTCTCACCAGGGCGGGGTGGACCCGGTCGACAGCCGGGTTCCGGGCCGCCGCCAGGCCGGTTCCCGCTCGACGGTCTCCATCGTGATCTCGCGCAGCGTCCGGATGAGGGTGCCGTAGAGCTGGTTGGTGTCGGCCGACCTGGCGACCGCGGGCTCGTCCATGAACGGCATGAACGTGTCGGGGAAACCCGGCATGGTGCAGGCGATGCAGATGCCGCCGACGTGGGGGCGGCCGCCGATGCCGTTGATCCAGCCGCGTTTGGGGACGCACCACGGAGGAGTCGGAGGTGAAGGCCATCCGACTCGACGTCCTGATCGGAGACCCCTCCCCCGTATCTACTGACCGCACGACGTGGTCCAGACGAGACAGCAGGGTCCGACGGAGCCGGTCCCGGTCTTGACGGGGCGGTGGATGACGCGCAGCATCAGGACATGCTGCAGGCGTTCTGTTTCGGCACGGTGGCCGTGACCCTCGAGGATCTGTACTTCATCGATCCTGACCCGGACCCGGGCCAGGAGGATCCCGAGCGCGGGGTGCGGGTGGAGCTACGGCTGATGGAGGCGTCACCGTGGCGTGGCTCGATCTATGCGGCGCAACGGTCCGTCCTGGACTCGGGGCTGTGGCGCGTCGACCTCTTCGAGTCGATCTCCGGTGGTCCCGGCAGCAAGGACCGGATGCACCACCACCCGAGGATGGCCGAGGACGAACCGGGGCAACGGGTCTTTGACGTGGCGCTCACCGATGACCCGTTCGGCTGGCTCGGGACGCGGCTCGCCGACCTTCCCGAGGCGTGCCTGTCCCCCGAGCACAAGGCCGGGGTGGCCGAACTGCTCGCCAACTCGACCCGGATCGTCGCTGCCGCGCGGGATATGCTGGAACGGGTCCGCGCCGGCGAACTCGCGCTGGCCCCGACCCGACCGACCAGCCTCTGAGGCGTGCGGGCGCGGGTGGATGGATCATCTGCCGGACCGTTCGGATCGGTCAGAAGACCAGGTTCTAGACTGCCCGGATGGAGTCTGAGACCGATTTCCCGAAGATTGGTGCGCCGGCGACCAGGGCGCTGGCCCATGCCGGCTATGTACGGCTCGAGCAGCTCACCGAGGTGACCGAGAAGGAACTCGGGAAGCTACATGGGATGGGGCCGAGGGCGCTGGGGATCCTGCGGGCGGCCCTGGCGGAGCGTGGGCTGTCGTTCGGTCAGTGAGGGGCGGCGATCGCGGCCCGGCCGAGGCTGATGCTGATCGCAGCGCTCCGGCCCCGGGCGTTAAGCCCGCTTGCCGATGAGCGCTGCGAGGCTGCGCCAGCCCAGGAGGGCCAGGCCGAGGAACGTCAGGGCCACGATCACGAAGGACGGCGCGGTTCCCTGATCTGAGGCGGCCCGCAGCAGCATTCCGACGGTGACGGTGACGAGCCAGAGGCAGATCCCGGCCGGGATGCCCGCCAACGGGCGCTTCCACGCCGTGGCCGCCAGCCAGCCGACGGCCAGAGCGGTCACGAACGGCCAGGCCGTGATGGCCAGGCCTGCCAACTCGCTGCTCTCGCCGTGGTTCCGCCGGCCGATCGCCACGAAGACGACCACGCAGAGCAGATCCAGACCGAGTGCCCATCCTTTTCGCATCCGACCAGGCTATCGAGGCCCGGCCGCTGACCCCTACCATCGGGATCAGCACGCCGAGGAGGCGCCCATGACCGTGTCGGCCGAACTCGCCGAGATCGACGAGTGGTGGGCGAGGGTCACCGGGTCGCCGGGCTCCCCCATCGCGGGCAGCGCCGCCGACCAGCTCACCCCGGACGGCACCGACAACCCCTACTGGGAGCTCGTGCGGCGGCTGCCGGCGGCGTGCGGCGGGCCTGACGGGGCGGTGCGCGGCCTGCCGGTGGGGCACCACGCCCTCGCCACCCGGTACTCCTGGGCGATCCCCTCCCCGGGCGACATCCGCTGGCTCGCCGGGATCCTCGGCGACCTGGCCCTGTTCGAGGTGGGTGCGGGCTCGGGTTACTGGGCCTGGCAGGCCCGGCAGGCCGGGATCGACGTCATCGCCTACGAGCCGAGTGCACCGGGCGACAACGGCTTCAACGACGGCGTCGAGTACGTGCGGACGCTCCGGGCGGGGGTCGCTGCGGCCGCGCTCCACCCGGACCGGGCCCTGCTGCTGTGCTGGCCCTCGCACGGCGACCCGTGGGCTGCGCAGGCGCTCGAGTCCTACACCGGAGATCTGATCGTCTACATCGGTGAGGGGCGTGGCGGGCGCTGCGCCGACGAGGGGTTCTTCGACCTGCTCGGCCGGCACTGGGTGGCGATCGGGTCCAGCCCGCACCACGTCACCTGGCGGCACGCCGACTGCACGATGACCGCCTACCGCAGGTCAGTGGTGCCACGGCAGGACGACGGGGGCTGACGGCCGGCCGACGGCCAGCAGGTCCCTGAGCAACGGGACGAGGCCGTAGGGGTAGACCTTCTCGGCGGTGGTGTCCAGCTCCTCGACCGACCACCAGCGGTGCGCGGTGAGGTGCTCGCGCTCGAACTCCAGCAGCCCGCTGACGTCCACCGCGAGACCGACCGTCCGGTGGAAGAAGAAATCGTCCCGGAAGATCCCCTCCGCCCAGCCCAGGTCGGCGTAGCCGGAGGCCACCGCGACCCGCGGCCCCAGGTCGTCGGGCGCGACGACCAGCCCGGTCTCCTCGCGGAGCTCACGCGCTGCCGCCTCGTGCAGTTCCTCGCCCTGGTCGACGCCGCCGCCGGGGGTGATCCAGCAGGGTTCGCGGCCCTTGCTCTCGAACCGGAACAGCAGCAGGTGGTCGGCCTCGTCGAGGAGGAGGATCCTCGCCGCGCGACGCCGGTACGGTCCGTCAGCCATGCCCGCAGCGTAGCCCGGTTCAAGATCTCGGCAGATCCGTGTGAGTCCGGCCCACCCGGGTAGGCGACGCTCATGACACTTCAGTCGACCTATCCGGACCCGGTTCCGCCGAGCCCCGCTCCCGACCCGGTCCCGCTCCCCGGGCCCGGCCCCGACCCGGTACCGCCGCGCCCCGCGCCCGACCCGGTCCCCGCGCCGGAACCGGCCCCGCCGGGCCCGATCCCGACCCCGGAACCGCTCCCGGTGTAGGCAGAGTGCGGTGAGCCAAGGGCGTGCCCGTCGCGGCAGCTCACCTCAGCCCTACCTGGTGTACCGGAGGAACAGGTGGTCGTCCTCGTGACGCACCGCCGCGAGGGTCAGCGCCACGTCGACCGGCAGGCCGTGCAGGATGCGCGGGGCCGCCCCGCCCAGCAGCCGGGGACTGACCGTCAGGCACAGTTCGTCGAGCAGTCCGGCCGCCGCGACCTGGGCGAGGATCACCGGCCCGCCCTCACAGAGGATCTTGGTGAGGCCGCGGGAGTGGAGTTCGGCGACGGCGACCGCGAAGTCCACGGCCGTCTCCCCCGCCACGATCACGTCGGCGTGCGCGCGGGCCTCCTCGAGCCGGTCCGCCGCCGCGACGGTGATCACGATGGTCCGGGCCGTGGCCTCGGTGAAGGCCGTCGAGCCGAAGTCCAGGTCCAGGCTGCGCGAGACGATCGCCAGTGTCCCGCCCGCGACCGGCCCGTACCCCTCGGCCCTGACGGTGCCCGCGCCGACGAGCACCACCTCGGCCAGGTCCCTGAGCCGCAGGAACAGCTCACGGTCGGCCGCGTTGCCCAGGTCGGCGGTGACACCGCCCTCCCCGGTCGCCGCCCCGTCCACACTGCTGACCATGTTGGCCCTGAGCCAGGGGCCTGCCGGATACGCATAGTCCTCGGAGATCATCGTTCCAGTATCCCTGGGGTCGGACCTCGATCGGTAACGGCCCTGGATACACTGGCGGGCAAAGAAAGATTGGCTTCTCCGAAGGGTTGGCAAGACGATGTCAGGCAGCGGTCACGGCGGACGGCCACTCTCTTGGGTCGCGGTCGCCGTGATCTTCATTGGTTTCCTGATCGGCGGCCTCGCGATCCCGATGGGCAGCTGGGTCCTCGGTGGCATCGGCGTCGGCGTGGTCGTGCTGGGCGGGATCATCGCCCTCGTGTCCGACGTCATGAGCGACGTGGTCCTCGACCAGGCACGGAGAAACTAAGCGACTCCCCCGGTCTCCCCCCGAACCTCCATGGGTCTGTCGGGGCACCCACCCCTGGAACTAGAGTCTGCGTGCACGCACACTCCAGGAGGCCCGTCTTGATCCGCACTACGGCGGCGGTCGCGCTGGCGGCGGGGTCCGTCGTCCTCGTGCTGGGCGCCCCGGCCGAGGCCGCGGCGCCCAGATGCGCAATCGGCACCTGGAAGCTCACGAAGGCGACCATCAAGGTCGACTCGGTCCAACAGCACCTCAGGCTCGTCGGCGGGGCCGGCGCGACGCTGCGGCTCGACGGGCGCACCGCGCTGCATGGCTACAACCGGTCGAAACGGCTCGCCGAGACCGGCACCACGGGCGGCGCCCAGGTCAGGGGCTGGCTGCAGTACCGCAAGACCCTGCGGATGAAGACCAAGGTCCCCAGCGGCCGGAGCGGCACCCTGATCAGCAGCATCGGTTCCGCCACCGGCAACGCGACGATCAGGCTGCACCAGAGCAGGCCGTTCACGAACTCCCCCGGCCCCAAGCTGATCGTCTACGTCCTGCGCAACGGCGACTTCGACGGCGGGCTGCCCCGCCGGGCCGGTTTCACCTGCACGTCCGCCAAACTGCGGCTCAAGCAGCGGCTCTCGACCTCGATCGGGGTCGTGTCCAGCGACTGGACCTACCGCCGCTTGCGTTAGAGCGCACTCCAACTCCTACGCTGGGGGAATGCGTACAGCAAATCTCGGCGGGCTCACCGTCTCCGCTCAGGGCCTCGGCTGCATGGGCATGAGCCAGTCCTACGGACCGTCCGACGACACGACCTCCATCGCGACCCTCAACCGGGCGCTCGATCTCGGCGTCACCCTGCTCGACACCTCCGACGTCTACGGGACCACCGGGATCTACGGCTTCGGGGCCAATGAGAAACTGCTCGGCTTCGCGCTCGACAAGCGCAGGGACGAGTTCACCCTGGCCACCAAGGTCGGCATCCAGGACATCGCCCCCACCGGCAAGGGTTTCGTGCTGGGTGCCTCCGCCGACTACATCAAGCAGGCCTGCGAGGCCTCGCTCAGACGGCTTCGCACCGACCGGATCGACCTGTACTACCTGCACCGGGTCGACCCGAAGACCCCGATCGAGGTGTCGGTGGACGCGATGGCCGACCTGGTCAGGGAGGGCAAGGTGCGGCACCTGGGGCTGTCGGAGGTGACCGCCGACCAGCTCGAGCGGGCCCACGCCGTGCATCCGATCAGGGCGCTGCAGAGCGAGTACTCGCTGTGGACGCGGGGCATCGAGGAGACCGTGCTGCCGGCCGCCCGCAGGCTCGGAGTCGGCATCGTGCCGTTCTCGCCGCTGGGCCGCGGCTTCCTGACCGGGACGCTCAACGCCGCGGACTTCGAGGAGGGCGATTTCCGCCGCTCCAACCCCCGGTTCGCCGAGGAGGCCATGGCCGCCAACCAGGCGATCGTGGACGTGGTCCGGGAGATCGCGGCGGGCAGGGGTGTGCTGCCGGGGCAGATCGCCCTGGCCTGGGTGCACTCCCGGGGCGAGGACGTCGTGCCGATCCCCGGCACCAAGCGGGTCGCCTACCTGGAGCAGAACGTCGCGGCCGCCGATCTGAAGCTGACCGCGGACGAACTGACCCGGCTCGACGCCCTCGCCGCCCGGACCGTCGGCACCCGCTACTGAGCCAGCTCCAGGGCCTCAAGCAGGGTGTCGACCACGGGGACACCCATGGTCTCCAACTCCTGCCGGCGCTGCATTCCACCGGTGTAGAGCACCGCGCCGGCCCCGATGTGCGCCGCGGCCCGGGCGTCGTCCACGCTGTCGCCGATCAGCGTGATGTCGCCCGGGTCCAGGCCCACGGCACGGGCGTGCAGGACCAGGTGCTCGGCCTTGCCGCCGCCCGGTGCGCCGCGCAGCCCGTCCACGTGGGTGAAGAACTCCGCGATCCCGAACTCCTTGACCTTCGGCAGGAGCAGGTCGTGGCCCCACATCGACAACAGCGACTGCGAGCCACTCCACCGGCCGAGTGCGTCATGGGCGTCCGAGGTCAGCACGCTGTCGACCATCAGCCGGTGGTAACCGGTGTGGAAGGTCGCGTCCATCCGCTCCCACTCACCCTCGGCCAGGGCACGGCCCAGAATCTGCTCGTAGGTCACCCAGATCGGCCTGGTGTAGGCCGCGCGGAACTCCTCCGTCGTCAGCCCGGCCGCCGGGGTTCCCGCGAAGACCTCGCGGGTGGCGCCCATGACGGCTCCCACGTCGTCGAAGAGTGTGCCGTTCCAATCCCACACGATATGTCTCACGGAAGTCCATGTTAGGGAACGCCCCGGGACAGGGCCAACGAATTACCGGGTGCCCCTACCGGGCCACCATCGGGCGCCGCGCCCTATTTCGGCTCCGGTCGCGTGGTGCTGAGGGCGGCGAGCATCTCATAGGAGCGGATCCGGTCGGCCTGGTCGTGCACCATCGTCACGACCATCAGCTCGTCGGCGGCCGTCTCCTCCAGCAGCCGGTCCACCTGCTTGTCGACGGTCGCGGGACCCCCGATGATCTGGGCGGACGCCCTCGACCTGATCACTTCCAGGTCGAAGGGGGTGTACGGGTAGGCCTCGGCCTCCTCGACGCTCGGCAGCAGGCCGGGGCGGCCGGTCCTGAGCCGCAGGAACGACAGCAGGCCCGGTGCCGCCAGCCGCTGGGCCCGGTCGTCGTCCGCCGCGACGATCACTGAGGCCGCGATCATCGCGTAGGGCCGTTCCAGCACCTCCGAAGGCCGGAAGGACTCCCGGTAGACCCGCAGGGCGGGCAGCGTGTTCTCGCTGCTGAAGTGGTGGGCGAAGGCGAACGGCAGACCCAGCAGGCCCGCGGCCCGCGCGCTGTAGTCACTCGACCCGAGCAGCCACAGCGGCGGCCGGTTGCCCGCCGCCGGTGTCGCGGTGATCGCGGAGGCCCCGTCGAAGTAACGGCCGAGTTCGGCCAGTTGTTCGGGGAAGTCGTCGGCCGACAGCGGCCCGGCCGTGCGGCGCAGGGCCCGCGCCGTCGGCTGGTCGGTGCCGGGGGCCCTGCCGATGCCCAGGTCGATCCGGCCCGGGTGCAGGGCCTCCAGGGTGCCGAACTGCTCGGCGATGACCAGCGGGGCGTGGTTGGGCAGCATGACGCCACCGGAGCCGACCCGCATGGTCTCGGTGGCGGCTGCAACCTGGCCGATCAGCACGGCCGTGGCGGAGCTGGCCACACCCGGCATGTT
>JBDSTJ010000103.1:0-15870 GCA_039928335.1 Streptosporangiaceae bacterium
CCGCAAGCCGGCTGAAGCCGAAGAACCGCAGGTAGAGGTTGTCCTGGGACATGCGCTGGTGCATGCCGCGCACGGCCTCGACATCCGCATGCCGCAGTGCCCGGATCTCGACCTGAGTTCCGTCCGCCAGCAGGGCGTACGCAGACGCCGCAGGTTCGGTCATGCCCTCAGCCTCCGCCGAGTACCGGTCCTGAGTCAGCGGCGGAGGTCATCGGACCCTGGGACCTTCGGCCCTACGAGGTGGCACCCAGCGCGCACAGGCTGGACACGGGCGCGCTTCCGCACGCGTCCAGCCTGGGCTCACCGCCGTCGTGATCTTTCCGGAGCCGCTGATGACCGTAGAACCCGACCACCAGGTCCTCCCCGAGGCGGATCCGCGCGCAGCGGATCCGCGCGAGTCGGTCGCCCTGCTACTTCGGGATCTTCGCACCCGCGCTGACGGGCTCGCCTCGCTGGAGGCGGCTCGCAGGCTCGTCGTCCACGGGCCGAACGTGCTGACCCGGCGGGGCGGGCGGCACTGGGCCCGTCAGCTGTCCGCGCAGTTCACCCACCCGCTGGCCCTGCTCCTGTGGTTGGCCGCCGTCCTCGCCGCCGTCGCCGGGACCCCGGTCCTGAGCGCGGTCATCGTCGCGGTGATCATGGTCAATGCGGCGTTCGCGTTCGTCCAGGAACAGCAGGCCGAGCGGGCGGTCGAGGCGCTCGCCGCCTACCTGCCCGAGCAGGCCACGACGATCCGGGACGGGCACCGGCAAATGATCGACGCCAGCGAACTGGTCCCCGGCGACCTGCTGATCGTTGCGGAGGGCGACCGGGTGTCGGCCGACGCCCGGATCCTCCAAGGCTCCGTCGAGGTCGATCTGTCGACCCTCAACGGGGAGTCGATGCCGGCCTACCGTTCCGCGGAGTTCGCCGACACCGCCGGCGACCTGCTGGACGCGCGGGACCTGCTGTTCAGCGGGACCTCATGCACCGGCGGCGAGGCCCGTGCGCTGGTCTTCGCCACCGGCATGCAGACCGAACTGGGCCGGATAGCCGCGCTGTCGGAGCGGGTGGGCCGCGAAGACAGCCCGTTGGAGCACCAGGTCAAGCGGGTGGCCTGGCTGATCGCCGCAGTGGCCGTCGGTGTCGGGCTGGCCTTTCTCCCGCTGGGAACGCTGGCCGCGGGGCTCCCGCTGGGCGACGCTTTGACGTTCGCGATCGGGCTGCTGGTCGCGAACGTTCCCGAGGGTCTCCTGCCCACGATCACGCTCGCGCTCGCCGTCGGGGTACGGCAGCTTGCGAGATCGGGGGCGGTGGTCAAACGGCTCAGCGCCGTGGAGACGCTGGGCTCGACCACGACCATCTGTACCGACAAGACCGGCACCCTCACCCAGAACCGGATGAGCGTCACCGGCCTGTGGACACCGGCCGGCGGGCGGATCGAGCTGAACGCCTCCGACGGACCTGTGCTCCCGCTGATCGCGCGGGGCCTCAGCGTGTGCGGCAACGCCGACCTGAACGGTGCGTCCGATCAGGCGACCGGTGATCCGACCGAGATCGCACTGCTGCGGACGGCGGTCCGGCTGGGCACCAGCCTGTCCGCCGCCGACCGGGACCGGGCCAGGCGCCGGCAGTTCCACTTCGACCCGGCCCTGCGGCTGATGTCGACGATCGACGAGGTCGACGGCACTCTTTGGGCGCATACCAAGGGAGCGCCCGAGGAGATCCTCGCCCGAGCCTCGCACCAGATCGGCCCCGACGGCACCGACCTGCCGATCAGCCCACGAGAACGAGCCGAGTTCGACCAGGTCGTGGCCGAGTACGCCGCCCAAGGGCTCCGGCTCATCGCCCTCGCCCGGCGGGCGCTCAGTGAGGTGCCCACCCGGCGGGAGGAGGCCGAGCAGAACCTGACCCTGCTCGGGATCATCGCCATGGTCGACCCGCCGCGCGCCGAGGTCGCCGACGCCGTGACCCGCTGTCACACCGCCGGCATCCGGCTCATCGTGGTGACCGGCGACAACGGCCTGACCGCCGCCGCGATCGCCCGGAGCGTCGGCATCGGCGGAGACGAGGCCCACGTGGTCACCGGTACCCAGCTGACGGAGATGACCGACCACGATCTCGCCACCCTGCTCGCCCAGGGCACGGAGCTGATCTTCGCGCGGAGCTCGCCCGAGGCCAAGCTCCGGATCGCCGACGCACTCCGCGCCCAGGGCGAGGTGGTGGCCATGACCGGCGACGGTGTCAACGACGCACCCGCACTGCGGCGCGCCGACATCGGCGTGGCCATGGGAAAGTCCGGAACCGACGTCGCCCGCGAGGCCGCGACCCTGGTGCTCACCGACGACAACTTCGCCACCATCGTCACCGCCGTCCAGGCCGGGCGGCAGGTCTACGACAACGTCCGCAAGTTCATCCTCTACATCTTCGCCCACGCCACCCCCGAGATCATCCCGTTCCTGGTCTTCGCGCTCTCCGGCGGCCAGATCCCGCTTCCGCTCACCGTCCTGCAGATCCTCGCGATCGACCTGGGCACCGAGACCCTCCCCGCGCTCGCCCTCGGCCGGGAACCGGCGGAGCCCGGACTGATGGAGCGGCCGCCCCGGCCCCGGGGCCAGGGCGTCATCCACGGCCGGATGCTGTTCCGGGCCTGGGTCCTGCTCGGCGGGATGTCGTCCGTGCTGGTGATGAGCGGGTTCCTCCTCACCCTGCACCTCGGAGGCTGGAGCCCCGGCGACCCGACCGGACCGGGCACCGCGCTCCATCAGCTCTGGCAGCAGGCCACCACGATGACCTTCCTCGGCATCGTCGCCTGCCAGATCGGCACCGCCTTCGCCGCCCGCACCCAGACCGCCTCACTGCGCTCCATCGGCCTGACCAGCAACAGGCTCCTGCTGTGGGGCATGCTCTTCGAACTCGCCTTCGCCACGGCCCTCACCACGGTGCCGCCCCTGCAGCAGCTGTTCGGCACCGCCCTGCCGAACCCGCTCCTGCTCCTGCTCCTGATCCCCTTCCCGGTCATCGTCTGGGGCACCGACGAGCTCTACCGCCTGCACCTGAGGCGATCCCCACACCCCCTCTGACGACCTTCGGTCGCCTGGCGGAGGACCAAGGTCCCTGGTCCGGTGGGCGACGACAGCACAGGGTGAGTGACCTGCCCGGCCGCAACGGCTGAGCCCCGACGCACCACCAGTACAGATGGAGATCAAGCGTGTCGGATCCGCAAGAAGCACCTGGAAAACCTGCCGAGACCGGAGGCAGGGAGTTCGCCGACCGGTTCGGGCTCTCGACCGCGACCGCTCTGGTCATCGGCTCGATCATCGGCACCGGAGTGTTCGCGCTGCCGTCGGCGCTCGCCCCGTACGGTCCCGCAAGCCTGATCGCCTTCGGAATCGTGTCGGTCGGCGCGGTCACGCTGGCTCTGGTCTTCGGGTGGCTGAGCAAGCGGGTCCCCGGCTCGGGCGGCCCCTACCTGTACGCCCGGGAAGCCTTCGGCGAGTTCGGCGGGTTCATCACCGCCTGGGCGTACTGGCTGACCTCCTGGATCGGCAACGCCGCCATCGTGGTCGCCTGGGTCGGCTACGTCCAGGTGTTCGTCAACAAGGACGGCAACGTCTGGGGGTCGATCGCGATCGCCATGGTCGGCCTCTGGATCCCCGCGATCATCAACATTTCCGGGGTGAAGAACCTCGGCGGGTTCCAGCTGGTCACCGTGGTCCTCAAGTTCGTCCCCCTGCTGTTCATGGCGACCGTCGGCCTGTTCTTCATCAAGCCGCACAACTTCGGCGCCTTCAACGCCAGCACCCTGTCGATCGGCGGCGCGATCTCCGCGGCCGCCGCGATCGCCCTGTTCAGCTACATCGGCCTGGAGACCGCCTCGGTGGCCGCCGGACGCGTCAAGGACCCGGCCCGCAACGTCTCCCGAGCCACAGTGTATGGAACCCTCGCCTGCGCGTTCATCTACATCCTCGGCACGGTAGCCGTCTTCGGCACCGTCCCGCACGAGACCCTGCTGTCCTCCACCGCCCCGTTCTCCGACTCCGCCAACGCCATCTTCGCCGGTTCCTGGGCGGGCAAGGTGATGGCCGGAGCCGCGATCATCTCGGGCATCGGCTGCCTGAACGGGTGGACCCTGATCTGCGCGGAGATGCCGATGGCCGCGGCCCGCGACGGGCTCTTCCCGACCCAGTTCGCCAAGCTCAACCGGCGGGAGATCCCGGTGTTCGGGATCGTCGCCGCGACCGCGCTGGCCTCGGCTCTCACCGTTTTCAGCTACACGCACTTCACGTCGGTGTTCACCACCGTGGTGCTGCTGAGCGTCCTCACGGCCGTCATCCCCTACCTGTACGCCACCGTCGCTCATCTGTACTGGCTCCTCGTCAGGGGACGCGCTGTCAGCCGACCCCACCTGACCCGTGACCTGGCCGTGACGGTCGTCGCGGTGGCCTTCAGTTTCTGGGCCCTGGCCGGCAGCGGCTATCAGGCCGTCTACTACGGCGTCTTCGTGTTCTTCCTCGGCGTGCCCGTCTACGTCTGGATGAAGGCCCAGCGCAAGGAGTACGGGGAGTCGCCCGCCACCCCCATCAAGATCGAGGTCATGTCATGACCTTTCACGTCGCATCGGAGGTCGGCACGCTCCGCCAGGTCATCGTGCACCGTCCCGGACTGGAACTGTCCCGGCTCACTCCCCGCAACGTCGACGAGCTTCTGTTCGACGACGTGATGTGGGCCAAGCGGGCCAGGGAGGAGCACGACGCCTTCGCCCAGGCGCTGCGCGACAAGGGCGTCCAGGTCCACTACTACGGGCAGCTGCTCGCCGAGACCCTCGAGGTTCCCGAGGGCCGGGAGTTCGTTCTCGACCGGGTGTGCACTCCCGAACTCCTCGGGCCCACCCTGGTCGGCCAGGTTCGAAGCCTGTTCGACGACCTGGACGGCGCCGCGCTCGCCGAGAGCCTCGTCGGCGGGGTGGTCAAGGCCGACCTTCGGCCGTTGCAGGCCCGGAGCCTGAAATGGGACACCCTGCGGACCGACGACTTCGTGCTGCCGCCGCTGCCCAACCACCTGTTCCCCCGCGACAACTCCTGCTGGGTCTACGACGGGGTGTCGGTCAACCCGATGGCCAAACCGGCACGGCAGCGCGAGACGCTGCACAGCCGGGCCGTCTACCGCCATCACCCCATGTTCGCGGGCTCCGACTTCACCACCTACTACGGCGACGACGACCTGAACCACCAGCCCGCGACCGTCGAGGGCGGGGACGTCCATGTCCTCGGCCACGGTGCGGTCCTGGTCGGGATGGGCGAACGGACCACACCGATGGCCGTGGAGATCCTCGCGGCCGCCCTGTTCGAGGGCGGCCACGCCGATCGGGTCGTCGCGGTCGAGCTGCCCAAGTCCCGGTCGATGATGCATCTCGACACGGTCATGACCATGATTGACAGCTCCACCTTCGTGGTCTACCCCTACCTCGACCAGAACCTGCGGTCGTGGACCGTCACCTCCCGGGACGGCGAGATCCAGGTCAGTCCCCACCACAGCCTCTGGCGCACCCTCGCCGACGTGCTGCAGGTCGACGACGTCACCGTGCTGACGACCGACGAGGACATCCGCGCGGCCGAACGCGAGCAGTGGGACGACGGCAACAACTACCTCGCCGTCGCACCCGGCGTGATCGTCGGGTACGAGCGCAACGTCGCCACCAACACCATGCTCCGCAAGCACGGCATCGAGGTCGTCACCGTCGCCGGCGGCGAACTCGGCCGGGGCCGGGGCGGACCGCGCTGCATGACCTGCCCGATCGAACGTGACGCCGTATGAGGTCCGAGGAGTACCCGATGAACCTGTACGGCCGCAGTCTCCTCAAGGAGATCGACCTCAGCCGTGCGGAGTTCCTCCACTTGATCGACCTCAGCAGGCGACTGCGCGTTAAGAAGCGGGACGGACCGCGCACTCCCCTGCTCACCGGCCGGAACATCGCCCTGATCTTCGAGAAGGCCTCGACCAGGACCCGGTGCGCCTTCGAGGTCGCCGCGCACGACGAGGGCGCGCACATCACCTATCTCGGGCCCGAGGGCTCCCATATCGGCCACAAAGAATCAATGAAGGACACCGCCCGGGTCCTGGGCCGGATGTTCGACGGCATCGAGTACCGCGGCTTCGCCCAGGAAACAGTCGAGACCCTCGCAGCCCACGCCGGCGTTCCGGTGTGGAACGGCCTCACCGACACCTGGCACCCCACCCAGATGCTCGCCGACATCCTGACCATGACCGACCACATCGACAAACCCCTGGAGCAGATCTCGTACTGCTACCTGGGCGACGCCCGCAACAACACCGCCAACTCCCTCCTGGTCACCGGCGCCCTCCTCGGCATGGACGTGCGGATCTGCGGGCCCACCTCGCTGCTGCCCTCGGCGGAGGTCCAGCGCCTGGCGGTCGGCCTCGCCGCCGGGTCGGGTGCGCGCCTCCTGGTGACCAGCGACGTGGCGTCGGCGGTCGCCTACGCCGACTTCCTCTACACCGACGTGTGGCTGTCGATGGGCGAGCCCGCCGACCACTGGGGCGAACGCATCGGCCGGCTGCTGCCCTACCAGGTGAACGCGGCCACGATGAGGTCCACCGGCAACCCCGACGTGAAGTTCATGCACTGCCTGCCCGCCCTGCACGACCGGGACACCGAGATCGGGCGCCAGCTCCACGCGAGCTACGGGCTGGACGCACTGGAGGTCACCGACGAGGTCTTCGAATCGCCCGCGTCCATCGTCTTCGACCAGGCCGAGAACCGGCTCCACACCATCAAGGCCACCATGGTCGCCACGATCCCGCCGCGCCCGTGAGGATCGTCGCCGCCCTGGGCGGAAACGCACTGCTGCGCAGAGGCGAGACGCCCGACGCCGGCGTCCAGCTCTCCCACGTCATCGAGGCCGTCGAGGCACTCGCACCGTTGGCGGACGAGCACGAGCTGGTCATCACCCACGGCAACGGGCCGCAGGTCGGAATGCTGGCCGTGGAGAGCGCCGCCGACCCCGCACTGTCGGTCCCCTATCCGATGGACGTGCTGGGCGCACAGACCCAGGGCATGATCGGCTACTGGCTCACCCGGGAACTGCGCAACGCTCGGCCCGGCCGCAGGATCGTCGCCTTGATCACCGAGACTCTCGTCCGAGCCGACGACCCTGCCTTCGGCAACCCGACCAAATTCGTCGGTCGCCTTTACACAGTAGAGGAGGCCCGGCACCTCACCGCCACCCGTGCATGGGCGATGCGCGAGGACGGGGCCGCCTGGCGGCGGGTGGTCCCCTCCCCAGAACCGCAGGACATCCTGGAACTGCCCGCCATCACCCTGCTCCTGGCGTCCGGATGGATCGTCATCGCGGCCGGTGGCGGTGGCGTCCCCGTCACCTCGAACGGCCGCACCGCCCAGTCCCACGGCGCCGACGCCGTCGTGGACAAGGACCTCACCGCGGCCCTGCTGGCGGAGCGGCTCAACGCAGACGCCCTGCTCCTGCTCACCGACGTCCCCGGCGTCATCGTCGGATTCGGCACCCCGCAAGCCCGACCGCTCGGCCCTACGACCCCCGCGCAGCTACGGTCCCTGCACCTGGCCGAAGGCTCGATGGGACCCAAGGCGGACGCCGCCTGCCGGTTCGTCGAGCACCGTCCCGACGCGCTCGCCGCGATCGGAACACTGACCGACGCAGCCGCCCTCCTCACCGGCCACACCGGCACAGTCATTCGCAGTGGCACCGCCTCAGTGGAACCCGCCGGTTCAACCGACACCTAGGGAGAACAGTCGTGAGAGTTCTTGTCAGCGCCGCCAGCAAGCACGGATCCACCGCGGAGATCGCAGCGCGTATCGCGCGGACACTCCGTGCCAGTCTGCCTGGCGACACCGTCGTCGAGGTATGTCCCGCGGTCGAGTTCACCGACGCGGACTCCTACGACGCCGTGGTGCTGGGCAGCGCCGTCTACATGGGCCGGTGGCTGGAGGAGGCGCGGACCGCCGCGGCCCGGATCCCGACGGAGCCGGTACGGCCGGTGTGGCTGTTCTCCAGCGGTCCGATCGGCGATCCGCCCCCACCACAGGAGGAGCCGGACGAGGTCGCTGGCATCGCCGAGACCACCAGAGCCCGGGGGCACCGCGTGTTCGCCGGCCGGCTCGACCGGCACCGGCTGGGTTTCGGTGAGAAGGCCCTCGTCCTGGCGTTGCACGTCACCGAAGGAGACTTCCGCGACTGGGACGCGATCGACGCCTGGGCTGCGGAGATCGCCGCGACCCTGAGCCTACGACCGGCCGTCGTGCCCGGCGGACAGGCGGCCCGGCCACGGTGACGACTGACACCGAGCAGCCAGGCCAGCCGAACGGCCCGGCCGACCGGGAAGGTCATGCCGAGCCCGGAGCACCGGGTGCCTGAACGGCCGACCGTTCAGGCACCCGGGGAAGGGCAGTGGGTCAGCCGGCTGCCGGCCCTGTCCATCCGGTGGGAACCTGGCCGACACGGACGCGCTGGGGATGGTCGCCGACGGGGACGGAGACGACCTTCCGGCCGGTGGCGAAGCTGATGGCGGTGACCTGGTCGGCGCCGCTCTCGGAGATGACGCAGTCCTTGCCGTCGCCGCTGACCGTGGCCCAGTAGGGCTTGGAGGCGGTGACCAGCGGGCCTTCCTGGAGGGTGGCCCGGTTGACGACGGTGGCATAGTCGTCCATCGTCCCGGCGACGCACAGCTTGCTGCCGTCGGGGCTCATCGACAGGCCGTGGTGGCGGGAGTCGTTGACGTAGGTGGTGCGGTCGTCGCTGGTGGCGGGGTTCTTGGGCAGGGTCTTCACCCGGGTGATCTTGTCAGTGGCGACGTCGTACTCCACGAAGCCGTTGAAGAACGACACCTGGAAGTACAGTTTCGACTCGTCAGGGCTGAAGACCGCCGGCCGCACCGCGTTGGACAGGTCCTTGCGGCCGAAGGCGTCGAGCCGGGACCGCATGTCGATGGTCTTGACCTGCTTGAAGGTGGAGGCGTCGGCGACGGTGATGTGCCGGTCGCCTTTCCGCCAGTCCTGCGACGGGTCGTCGGCGTCGTTGTTGACCTCTCCGATGGACATGTTCCAGAGGTACTTGCCGTCGCGGGTGAAGATGTTCTCGTGCGGCTTGGCCCCGGTGGCGAACGAGCCGAGCTGCTTGCCGGTGTTGATGTTCAGGACATGGACGGTGTTGGAGGTCGACGCCGACACCGCCACCTTGGTGCCGTCCGGGGAGATGGCCATGTGGTCGGCTCGGAAGCCCGAGACGGGGAACCGCCACTTGATCTTCCCGGTCGCCAGGTCGATCGAGACGACGTCGGCGAAGCTCGGCCGGGAGGCCACCAGGGCGGTGCCGTCGGAGGTGGAGTACATGTCGTCGACGAGCTGGTCGTGACCCTCGCCCGGCCCGCTTCTGATGCCCAGGAAGAAGATGAGCTTGAGCGGGTTCAGGTAGATGTCCCGCAACCGCTGGTCCTTGTCGGGAACGATGTTGATCCGACTGATCTTGCCGTAGGTGCCGCTGGACTGGATGACGTCGGCGGTGCCGTCCCAGTTGTTGCCGACGAACATGACCTGCCGCAGCGCGGGTGCGGCGGCGGGTGCGGCGGAGGCAGCCGTCGGGCCGGTGGCCAGGACGAGTCCGACCAGTCCCGCGCCGAGCAACGGCGCGAGCCGGTGGTTTCTGCGGTGGAGGGTTCCGAGCATGGGGGTGTCCTTTGCCGGGGTGGGTGGCGAGGAGATGACAGGGCGATGAGCACTGCTACATTGCGGTAGCCCGAAGCAAACCAAGCGACTGCTTTGGTGGCCTAGAGGGCGCCCGACAGACTACGCGAGGTCCGTTGTGTCCCATCCACAACGTCCGAGGTGAAGTTCGCATGGGTCATCCCGACGAGGGCACGCGACAACTGCTGGGCATCCTCACCGCCATGGCCGGGGACGCCGAGGTGATCGACGACATTGTCGCCACGGCCCGTGCGGACGTCCCCGAACTGGCCCGGCTCCCCGCGGCCGACACCCGGCGCCGGGTGTCGGCCCTGTTCGCCGAAGGGATCGGGCTGTTCAGCGACCCCGACGACGACGACCGCGACTTCTCCGCCGCCCGCGCCCTCGGCTCCGACCGCGCAGCCCAGCACATCCCGCTCTCCGCGGCGCTGTCGGCGCTGCACGCAGGCCACAACCGGCTGACCGGCCTGGTCGCGCTGCGCGCCCGGGCTGCGGGCGTGTCCGACGGGGTGCTCCTGAAGGCCCTCATGACCTTCAACGAATGGATGGCATCGCTGGAGCGGAACGTCCTGAGCGGCTACCAGTCCACGGAATGGGAACTCGCCCGCAGCATCATGGACCTGCGCCTGCATGTCCTGGGCCGGCTTCTCCACGACTCTCCGCCGGTGCCCGAGGAGATCCTCCACGCCGGTCTGGACCCGACCCAGCCCTACCACCTCCTCCTCGCGGACGACCCCGGCCAGCGGACCCTCGTGCGGGCGTGCTCCGAGGCCGGCGGGTTCTTCGGCGCGATCGGATCTGGCGCCGCCGGGCTCGCACCCAGGCTCCCCGCGCCCGACGGCTCGGCGCTGGTGGTGGCCTCGCCACCGATTCTCCTTCACGAGATGTCCCGATACCACCGGCCCTGCCTCGACGCCCTCTCCGCCGCCCGCATGTTGGGCCTGCACGGACTCCAGCTGGTGGTGTCCATCGCCGGGCCCGCCGCACTGGCCGCCCAGCCGCTCCTGGCCGGACTGGTCCGCGACGACTTCCTGTCCCGTCTGGACCCCACGACCGGCTTCCACCGCGACCTGGCCCGCACCGCCCTCGCCTACCTCGACAACGGCCGGCGCCTCGACCAGACCGCAGCGCTGCTCCACGTGCACCCGAACACGGTTCGCTACCGCATCGACCGCCTGGAGGCCCTCACCCGCATCCCCCTCGACCCGGCTGCCGACAACACCGTCCTGCACACCCTTCACTGGTGGTGGTCCCTGACCACCTGGCTCAACGACGCGTGGCTCTGCCCAGAGCCAGAATGAACGGTCCGAGCAGGGCTCGGCGGGCCGGATGGCTTCTGTGAGAACCTTTCCCACCGAGTGAATCCCTGTCCTCCCGGGCAGCGACAGTTGAGGTGAGCTCCGATGGCCCGTCCTTCCGCGGCACTGCGCGAACGCCTGCTGGTGTCGGCGCTCCAACTGTTCGTCCACCACGGTTTCCGAGGCACCTCCCTGCAGGACATCGCCTCCGACGTGGGCTGTGCGAAGGCCTCGCTCCTCTACCACTTCAGCAACAAGGAGGCGATCCTCGGCGAGGTGCTGGCCCCGGTGGTCAAGGAAGTGGTCGAGCTGGACGCGCGGCTGTCCCCGCTCGACGGCGACACCGCCGCCGTCACCGCGGTGACCGGCTTCGCCGACCTGGCCTCACGGCACCGCCAGGAGATCAAGGTCCTCTTCGACACCCTGACCGAGGAGTTCCACGTCCCCGACGCCGATGACGAGGGGATCAAGGAGCGGCTGGTGGACGCCTTCGCCGGCCGCTCCAAAGAACCGCAGGCACGGGTCGCCGCCCTGATGGCCATCGGCGGCATCTTCATCGCGAGCGCGGACGACGCTCCGCTGGACACCGAGATCCTGCGGGTGACCTTGATCCGCACCGCGCTCAGGACACTCGACCTCCAGCCGATCCGGCTGGAGGGGACCCGCCCTTGTGTCCAGCCGTGACCGGAGACTGCCCCCGACGGTGACCGGGGTGGGGCGGCGGGCACTGACCGACGACTTTCCGGTCTCAGGCCGGCTGGTGCTCCTTTTCGGCTGGGACCCCGACGGGGCCGGTCACGGTGCCCAGGGACCCGCCTTCGAGGTCGAGGTCGGGCAGGGCCCTGTCGAGGCCGCGGGGCAGCCACCAGGCGGCCCTGCCGAGCAGGGACATCAGGGCGGGCACGAGGGTCATCCGGACGATGAAGGCGTCGATGAACACGCCGACCGCGAGAGCGAACCCGATGGACTTGACGATGGGGTCGGGAGCGAGCATGAACCCGCCGAACACCGAGATCATGATGAGCGCGGCGGCGGCGACGACGCGGGCGTTGTGGCCCAGCCCGTTGATGGTGGCCTGCTGCGGGGTCGCGCCGTGCACATGGTCCTCGCGCATCCGGGAGACGATGAAGACCTCATAGTCCATGGCGAGTCCGAACAGGATCCCGATGAGCAGCACGGGCAGGAAACTGATCAGCGGGCCGGTCGTGTCGAGGCCGACCAGGCCCGCCAGGTGGCCCTGCTGGAAGACCGCGACGGTGATCCCGAAGGTCGCGCCGACGGTCAGCAGGAACCCGGCCGCGGCCTTGATCGGGACGAGGATGGACCGGAAGACCAGCATGAGCAGCAGGACCGACAGGCCGACCACGAGCAGCAGGTAGACCGGCAGGGCCCCGGCGAGCTTCTCCGACACGTCGATGCCGACGGCCGTCGCGCCGGTCAGGGCGACCTCGGCGCCCTCGATTCCGGCGACCTTCGCCCGGATGTCGTGGACCGCGGCCTCGGTGGCGGCCGCGTCGGGTCCTGACCTGGGGATGACCGGCAGGAGTCCGGTGGTGCCGGCGGCGTTGAACTGCGGCGCGGCGACGGTCAGCACCCCGTCGACGGTCGTGATCGCGGCGGCGGCCCGGGTGGCGGCGGCTGCGGTCGCCTGCCGGTCGTCGCCGGTGACGACGGCGATGAGCCGGCCGTTGAAACCGGGGCCGAAGCCTTCGCTGGTCAGGTCGTAGGCCTGGCGCTGCGGGGAGCCCTCGGACTGGCTGCCGGCGTCGGGCAGGGCCAGGCGCATGTCGGTGATGGGCAGCGCGAGCGCACCCAGGCCCAGCACCCCGGCGAGCAGGACCGGGATGCGCCAGCGGGTGACCAGGCGGCCCCATCGGAACCCGAACGCCTCCCGGGGAGTCCTGCCGTCGGTCCTGCCTTCGGACTTGCCGGTACGGTCGCTGCGATGCAGTACCCGCTTCCCGGCGAAGCCCAGGACGGCGGGCAGCAGCGTGAGGGCGACCAGGACGGCGATGGCGATCGTCGCGGCGGCGGCCAGGCCCATCGCGGTCAGGAACGGGATCCCCACGACCGACAGTCCGGCCAGCGCGATGACCACGGTGATCCCGGCGAACACCACAGCCGATCCGGCGGTGCCGACGGCGCGTCCGGCGGCCTCACGCGGTTCGAGACCGTCGGCGAGGTACTGCCGGTAGCGGGAGGTGATGAACAACGAGTAGTCGATACCGACGGCCAGGCCGAGCATCAGCGCCACGGTCGGTGCGGCGGAGTTCAGCTCGACCACGGAGCTGAGGGCGAACAGCCCGGCCATCCCGGCGCCGACGCCGATCAGCGCGTTGACCAGGGTCATTCCGGCGGCGGCCAGGGACCCGAACGTGATGATCAGAACGACCGCGGCGACGAGCACACCGAGTGCCTCGGTGGCTCCGCCGTCGGTCTTCTCGGTCGCGGCGTCGCCGCCGCGCTCGACCCGCAGCCCGGTCGCGTCCTCGCCCACCTGCTGGTAGGCCTCCTGCTGGGCGGTGGTGAGCTCCTCCTTGGGCACGTCGAACTGCACCTGGACCAGGGCGTACCGGCCGTCGGCGGAGACCGCCTCCGAGGTGAACGGGTCGGTCGCGGCGACCACTCCCGGCACCTTCGCGGCCTCCGCCACGATCGGTGTCACCTGCCCCGACGTCAGCTTCTCGCCGTCGGGCGCGGCGATGACGATCGTGCCGGTCGCGCCGCCCACCGCGGGGAAGTCCCGCTCCAGCGTCGTCATCGCCCGGTAGGACTCCGTGCCCGGCATGGAGAACTCACTGCTGGTCGAGCCCTTGAAGGCCAACGCGGAACCGCCGAGCACCATGAGCAGCAGCACCCATACGGCCACCACCCGGCCCCGACGATGGAAGGAGAACCGGCCGAGCCGGTACAACAAGGCAGCCATCTCGCAAACACCCTTCACAAAGATTCGAAGACACGGCGAAGCAGACCCCCAGCGTGCGCGGGTCTTTGTGTAGTGCGGGTTTATGGTGATGCGGGGCTATGTGCCCTCGGTGTCGCGCAGGTGCGACGCGATCTCCCATGTCCGGACCTGCGGTTCGATGAGACCACCCTACTGTCCGATCGGCCAGTTCTGGCCGATCGGACAGTCAATCCCCGGTGAGCCTCACCACACCGGTCCGCCGTCGACAGGAGCTTCGGCGACCCCATCTGCCCTGCGGGTCTCGGGCCGGCCCCTCGGTCAGGCACATCAGCAGCTTTTTCGTGATCTGCGAACCACCGACAACGTGTGATCGTGCCTCGGGCCAGCGCATTGTTCCGCCTGTTCCATTCGGGTCCAAGGGTGGAACAGGAAAGGAACGCCTCATGGACGAATGCGCAGGGGCAAGGAGCACCCGCCGAAGAGAGGCAGACATGCGAAAGACGATCTGGATGGTTCCGGCCGTGGCGGCGCTGGTGACGGCCGTGGGAGTCGCGCCGGCGCACGCCGCGACGCAGACGCAGAACCGGCCGATGACCCCCTACACCGACAGCAACACGCTCATCTCCACCATCCCGCAGAACTCCTCGTCCGGCTGGCACGTCGGGGACTGCTACCAGAACCCCGGCTACCTGTTCCTCGACCGGCCCGTCGGCTCGCCGTCGATCGGCAGGCTTCGCTGGGCCTACACCACCTACACCACGCACACCAGCAACTTCGACCAGTGGCACCTGACCTGGACCTTCCGGACGGCGTCGGGCGCCCAGGTCCTGCGGGTGGGCCCGGTCGACTCGGTCCGGATGACCACGGTCGGGCGGGAGTACACCCAGGAGTTCACCGCCGACGTCTTCATGACTCCGGCGGTCTTCAACGGGATCAGGTCGGTCGACTGGAGTGGTTCCTGCTAGACATTCCTTCTGGCCGTATCCGCAGGCCCACTCAATCGTCTGCGGGTACGGCCACGTTCCGAAAATCCGATTGAACCATCAATAAGGTTCTCCCGTGTACCGGACATGGACGTCAAACGTTCGACACCACAGGGGAAACTGCACGGGAACCGCCCGTGAAGAGCACACAGGAAATGCTGGGACCCGCCGGGGGAATGGATGAGGCCCAGTGGTCTCTCCAGGCCGGGGAACGCGCGCTCTACGTCGACGGGGATCTGCGCAACAGCCGCAGCTGGTTCGACACGGCCTACCGGGAGGCCGCAAACCTGGGCGACGGCACGGCCATGGCGCGGGCGGCGCTGGGCCTGGGAGGGCTGTGGGTGAGCGAGCACCGCACCGAGGCCGATTCCGCGCGGGTGCGCACCCGCCAGCTCGACGCCCTGGCACTGATCGACCCACGGTCCTCCCTCGCCCTCAGGCTGAGGATCAGGCTCGCCGCCGAGGAGGACTTCCGCCTCGGCGAGCACGCCACGATCCTCGCCCTGGTGGCGGAGGCACGGGACGCGGGCCATCCGGAGGCGCTGGCGGAGGCACTGGGCCTGGCCCATCACTGCGTCCTCGGTCCCGAGCACGGCGCGCTCCGGCTCGGGCTGGCCCGTGAACTGATCGGTGCGGCCGCCCGGACGGGCCGACGCAGCGACCTGCTGATGGGACTGCTCTGCCACGGAATCGATCTGTTCCTCGCCGCCGACCCGCAGGCCGAGCGGCTCCTGGAGGAACTGCGCCGGTTGCTCGACGAGGCGGGGAACCTGGCGATCGAGTACGTGCTCAGCGCACTCGAGGTCATGCTCGGCATCAGGGCCGGGCGCTTCGAGGAGGCCGAGGCGATGGCCGCCGCCTGCGCGGCCCGGGGAGCCGCCGTCGGGGACCCGGTCGCGACCGGCTGGCAGGTGGCACAGATCGGCGCGATCCGCTGGTACCAGGGCCGGGTCACCGAGCTCCTGC
>JBDSTJ010000104.1:0-6120 GCA_039928335.1 Streptosporangiaceae bacterium
ACGGACACCCTGATCGGGATGGGCGGGTGGGTCCTTCCCGGGCGCAGCGGCCGGCCCTGGCGGGCGCAGGCGACCCGCTGGCCGGTCGTCCTGCACCGCCAGCCCGGCCCCGTCGCCGAAACCACGCGCAACGGGCTCGGGATCTCGGTGGTACTGCTGACGGGCGCACTCGCCGGGCCGGCATTCGACCGGTCGCCGACCCGCACGGTGAACACCGCGGAACCACCCGCCTTGAGCGGTCCGGGCGGCGGGGTGACCGTGGTGAACAGGTCCGGCGGGAGCGTGGCGACCCGGAGGTCGCTCAGCGCGTGGACGTCGGTCTGGCCACCGGTGGCGGCCGCGAAGCCGAGCTTGACCGTGGGCGGCAGCACCGGCTGTCCCGGCAGCACGTTGAGATCCGCGTCGGCCAGGAGCGTGCGGCTGCCCTTGCCGTCATGGAAGTCCACCCGCACGGCGAGCAGACCGGTGGGGCTGAGCTCGACCACGACGGTCCGGCGCGCCTTCGACCTGTTCGTGGTCGCCACCGACAGGGGCACGGGCGCCCGGACACCGCCGAGATAGCGGTTGCCGTTGACCTCCGCCCCACGCACCACGACGCTGTTGCGGCGCCGGCCGGGGCCGTCCGGCCCGTCCGACGTGGGACGGGAGAAACCGCCAAAAGCGTCGAGACCGACGCCGAGGATCCCGCCCTTCATGCCCCGGTAGCCCAGGGATCCACCCGGTTTCCCGGACACGACTCGGCGCTGTTTTCCGCCGACCACGAAGAGCGCCATTCCGTCGGCTCCGAGGGTGGTGTTCCTGCCGTACTGGAACATGTCGAAGGAGATGCGCAGACCGGCCGATGTCGGGATCGGGCGGTCGAGGAGCAGGACTCCGGAAACGTCGCGGGAGTTGTCAGTGAGCTGGACGGCACCGCGTCCCGGCCGGTCATGGCGGGCGGTCGGGCAGGCGGGCAGCGAACCGGCCGGTGGGCTGGTCGCGGCGGTCAGGCAGGGTCCGACACCGCCGCGCGGGCTCTGCGAGCGCCACAGGTCCAGGGTCGTGCCGGCGCCCTTGAAGTTCTCGGTGAACAGGGTCTGACCGGTCGGCGCCTCCTGGTGTTCCTTCGCCGACACGGCGGGCAGGCCGATGATCGCCGCGACCGCGACGAGACCGGCCGCCGACAGGACGACCTGCCGGGAATGAATCTTCATCTGATGCGGCCCCTTCGAGGTGACACCACGGAATTCGTTCCGGATTTCCGTGGTCAGCGGCGCGAGCGTAACCGGCGGATCCAGCGGCCCGAGAAGGAGCCGGAACAGATCTTCGATTACCCGGGGAAGCCTTAACCCGCTGCCGACGAAGGGGCGCAGTCGCCTGGCCGGGGGCGGGCTGAGGCCAGACCCGGTGGGGCGGCGTGGATCGCCTCGGTGAGTTCCCCCGCGACCCGCGCCGCCGGGTCCAGGTCGGGTCTGGCGAAGTCGGGTCTGGCGAAGTCGAGGTTGACGCTGTGTGCCGAGGTCACGATGCCAAGCCGCACTCTCCAAAAGCACCGACCGATCTTTGGTCGCCCCACCCACCCCCCGGTCCGGTACCGAGCTGGCAGGATGAGCGGGCTGACGTTGCCCCGACCCCTGAGGAGTCATTTTGAGGATCTTCGCCGACCTGAAGGAGTTCGCGGCGGCCGCCGGCGAGCACCTCGGCTACAGCGAATGGCAGGAGATCACCCAGGAGCAGGTGAACAAGTTCGCCGACGCCACCGGTGACCACCAGTGGATCCATGTCGATCCCGAGCGCGCGGCCAAGGAAGGCCCCTTCGGCGGCACGATCGCCCACGGCTATCTGACGCTCAGCCTGATGACCTCGCACGTGTTCCAGATCTTCGCGGTCGAGAACCTGACCATGGTCGTGAACTTCGGCCTCAACAGGGTGCGCTTCCACACTCCCGTTCCCGTGGGCGCGAAGGTGCGGGCCGGGGCGACGCTGATCGACCTCAAGCCCTCCCCCGCGGGGAAACTCGGCACGATGAAGGTCGCGATCGAGCTCGAGGGCCAGCGTCGACCCGCCTGCACGATCGAGGGCCTGGCCCTCTACCGCGACTGAGCGGCCCACTGAGCGGCCCACTGACCGGCGTCGCGCGGGCCGTGCGGTGGGCGTAGACGACCAGTGAGCGGCGGTCCTGGCCGCCGCCTCCGGACGTGCCGTACGGCCACCAGGTGCACACGCAAGGTCGTAGCGCCGGCACGTTCGGGCGGCAGGCGGGTTGATCCGATCACCAGCCGAACGCCTTTACGTAGTAAGCCTACAGAGTTCAGGCGTCGAGGTCCTTGAGGGCGTCGCCGATGGCCCGGTGGAATGTCGGATAGGCAAAGATCATCTGATCCAGGGAGCTGACCGGGACCCTGCCGTGCACCGCTACGGCGAGTGCGCCGAGGACCTCGCCGCCGGTGGGGCCCGCCGAGGTCGCACCGACCAGGACGCCGTCGGCCTCGACGAGCTTGATGAAACCCTCACCCTGGTGGATCCAGCCACGGGTCGAGGACGCGATCTGGGCGACACCGGTCCGTACGGTCAGGCCCTTGTCGGTGGCCTGGGCCTCGGTGAGGCCGACCGCGCCGACCTCGGGATCGGTGAAAGTCACCCGGGGCAGTGCCCGGTAGTCGGCGGTCGGGCCGTCCTCGCCGAGGATGTCCCGGACCGCGATGGCCGCCTGGTACATCGACACGTGGGTGAAGGCACCCTCGCCGGTGATGTCGCCGACCGCCCAGACCCCGGGCGCGGCCCGCATGTGCTCGTCGACGGGGACCGTGCGGGCTGTATCGTCCAGGCCCACGGCCGCCAGCCCGAGCGAGCTGAGGTTCGTGCGTCGCCCGGTGGCCACCAAGAGCTGCTCGGCGGTGAGGGTCTCCTCGCCGGTCCGGACCGAGAACCAGCCGGCGTAGGAGATCGCCTCGGCCTTCGTCCCGGTCCTGACCTTGATGCCCTCCTGCTCGAAGACCTTCTTGACCAGGGCGCCCGACTCGGGCTCCTCCACGGCCATGAGACGGTCGAGTGCCTCCACGACGGTCACCTCAGTGCCGAATCTGGCGAACACCTGGGCCAGCTCCACCCCGATCGCTCCGCCGCCCAGCACGATCAGGGACTGGGGGACCTCCATCGCCCGGACCGCGTCCCGGTTGGTCCAGTACGGGGTGTCCGCGAGCCCTTCGATCGGCGGGACGGCCGGCTCCGTCCCCACGTTCAGGACGATCCCGCGGCGGGCCCGGTAGACCTTGTCACCGACCGTCACCTCGCCGGGTGCGGTGATGGTCCCGTGACCGCGGGCGAGCAGACCGCCCTTGCCGGTGAACCGGTCGGCCGCGACCTTGTCGTCCCAGTTGTCGGTGGCCTCGGTCCTGATCCTGGTGGCGACCCGCGCCCAGTTGGGCACAATGGTCGACTCGCCCGCCAGATCGGGGATCCGGCGGCCCTCGGCGAGCAGATCCGAGGCGCGGATCATCATCTTGGACGGCACGCAACCGAAGTAGGGACACTCACCGCCAACCAGCCGGGACTCCACCCCGACCACGGAGAGTCCGGCTTCGGCCAGTTTGCCCGCGACCTCTTCGCCGCCCGGACCCATCCCGATGACAACCACATCAACGTCCATGATCCGAACGTACCCCGCGACCGGAAACGAAACAGCCCGCCACCCCCTCGACAAGGGGAGACGGGCTGTTCAGAGGTGGTGCTAGCCGCGGGCCGCCGCGGCCATGGCCGCCTTGACCAGCTTGCGCTGCTCGCGGAGCTTGCCGAGCGCCTCGTCGAGGATCGCCTGACCGTCGGCGTCGCTGCGCCGCTCCTTGACATAGGCGAGGTGGGTCTTGTAGGGCTCGTTCTTGGGGGCCGCCGGCGGGTTGGCCGAGTCGGTGCCAGCCGGCAGGCCGCAGCGAGGACAGTCCCAGGTCTCGGGGACCTGGCAGTCGCTGGCGAAGCTCGGCCGCGTCTCGTGCTGGTTCGCGCAGTAGAAGCTGATCAGAACGCGCGGCGCGGACTCGCCACGCTCTGCCTCGCCCATCGGCCCTGCGCCGACCCTGCTGCCACGAATGGCACTGCCACTTCCCACGGACTACTCCTTGTGATCAGCCGCCCCACGGGTCACAACCCGAGGTGCGGCATAGGTACGAAAGGTCGCTGATGAACCGCTGAGGTGGTCAGGCGCCCTTGTGCTTGAACAGAATGCCGAGGACGACGATCGAGGCGAACCAGATGGTGCCGGTCGCCACGGTCAGACGGTCAAGGTTGCGCTCCACGACCGAGGATCCGCCGAGAGAGGAGGAGATCCCGCCGCCGAACATGTCGGAAAGGCCCCCGCCCTTACCCTTGTGCATCAACACGAGCATGATCATGAGCAGGCTCGTGAGGATCAGCACGATCGAGGTTGCAAGAATCACAGTCAGCGCCTTCTGGCCGACCCCGCCGCATGCGGGGCGTTCTGTTAGTAGGACGGCGGACAGGCGTGTTGGTTTGCCTGTCGCTTAAGAGGGTACGTCGAACCAGCCTCTGGTTCAGCAGAACCCCCCCGGGAAAGTTCTTTCAGTTGAGAGGGCTTTTATAGCGCAAGATCTCGAAAACGGCAGATCTTGACGAACTCCGCGGCGTCGAGAGCAGCTCCACCGACCAGCGCGCCATCCACATCGGGCTGCGCCATGATCCCTGCGACGTTGCTTCCCTTGACCGAACCTCCGTACAGAATACGGACCTGATCGGCCACTTCGACGTCAAAGAGTTCGGCGAGCCGGACCCGGATCGCCGCGCAGACCTCCTGCGCGTCGTCGGGCGTGGCGACCTCGCCGGTTCCAATCGCCCAGACCGGCTCGTAGGCGATCACCAGGGTGCGCGCCTGGTCTGCGGGGATCTTCTCCAGCGCGCCGTCCACCTGCTTGAGCGTGTGCGCGACGTGGCCGCCGGACCTGCGGACCTCCAGGCCCTCGCCGACACAGACGATCGGCGTGATCTGCACCGCGAGCGCGGCCTTGGCCTTGGCATTCACCACCGCCTCGTCCTCGCCGTGGTACTGGCGGCGCTCGGAGTGGCCGACCGTGGCGTAGCTGCAGCCGAGCTTGGCGAGCATCGGCCCCGACACCTCACCGGTGTAGGCGCCGGAGGTGTGCTGGGAGATGTCCTGCGAACCATAGGTGATCTTGAGCCGGTCGGCGTCGATCAGCGTCTGCACCGAGCGGATCGCGGTGAACGGCGGCAGCACGGCCACGTCGACCGCGTCGTAGTCGGCGTCCTTGAGGGCGAACGCCAGCTTCTGGGTGAGCGCGATCGCTTCGAGGTGGTTGTTGTGGAGCTTCCAGTTGCCGGCCATGAGGGGCTTGCGTGCCATGCGTCAATTCTCCAGAGCTTCGAGACCGGGCAGGGACTTGCCTTCGAGGTACTCCAGGCTCGCACCGCCGCCGGTGGAGATGTGGGAGAACGCGGTTTCGTCGAAGCCAAGAGTCCTCACGGCGGCCGCGGAGTCGCCGCCGCCGACCACGGTGTAGGCACCGCTGTCGATCAGGCCCTGGGCGACGGCGCGGGTGCCGTGACTGTAGGGCTCCAGCTCGAACACGCCCATCGGGCCGTTCCAGAAGATCGTCTTGGCGCCGGCGAGGCGGGCCGCGAACAGCTTGCCGGACTCGGGGCCGATGTCCAGGCCGAGCCGGTCGGCGGGGATCGCGTCGAAGGCGACCACGTCGTGCTCGGCGTCGGCGCTGAAAGCGGTCGCGGCGACGATGTCCACCGGCAGGACGATCTCCACGCCGTTGGCCTCGGCACGCGACAGGTACTCCCGGACCGTGTCGAGCTGGTCCTCCTCGAGCAGGCTCTTGCCGACCTCGTGGCCCTGGGCCTTGAGGAAGGTGAACACCATCCCGCCGCCGATCAGGATCTGGTCCGCGGTCCCGAGCAGGTTGTCGATCACACCGAGCTTGTCGGAGACCTTGGACCCGCCGAGCACCACCGCGTAGGGACGCCGCACGTCGGTTGTGAGCCTCCGCAGGACGTCGACCTCGGTGGCGATCAGGCCGCCGGCCGCGTGCGGGAGCCGCTGCGGGACGTCGAACACGCTGGCGTGCCTGCGGTGCACCGCGCCGAAGCCGTCACCCACGTAGAGGT
>JBDSTJ010000105.1:0-6074 GCA_039928335.1 Streptosporangiaceae bacterium
TCCGCTGCTCGACATCGGCCTGGCCTGTGCGGCCCTGCCGTTCGTCCTCGGCTCGACCCGCAGGCACCGCGGCGCGGCCGTCACCGCCTATCTGGCCCTGCTGGCTCTGACCGCCGGCGACGTGATCTCCACGTCCGTACGGCTGGACGGGGGCCCCGGCGGCAACCTCGGGGACGTGGCCCGGTTCGCCGCGCTGCTGCTGCTGGGCGCGGCTCCGTGGATCGGGGCCGCCGCCGAGCCGGGCGAGCGCAGGGAGACCCGGGGCCGCCTGGTCGGTCCGGGCATCGCACCGGCCGCCCTGGCCGGTGCCGCCGCCATGTTCGTGGCGGGGCACTCCATCGCCGGCGGCCGCACGATCGAGCCGGTCGTGGTGCTGGTGGCGGGCACCGCCCTGCTGGTCCTGCTGGTCCGCCTGATGGACATCCTGCGGGAGAACGAGCGGCTCCGCGCCGAGGTCCGGTCCGGCGAGGGCCACTTCCTCACGCTCGCCGAGAGCATCGACGACCTCGTCCTGATCGTCGATGATCGCGGCACCGTCCAGTACGTCAGCGCGGGGGAGCACTGGAACGCCACGCACTCCCTCGAGGACGTACTCGGCCGCCCGCTCCAGGAGGTCCTGCACCCGGAGGACCTACCGGTGGTCGAGGAGGCGCTCGCCCTGTTCGGGGCGGACGCGGCCGAGGGCACCGCCGAGCCGGTGCGCACCTCCTGCCGGCTGCGGACCGCCGACGGGACCTGGCTGCCGACCGAGTCGACGATCTCCCGCTATGCGGCCGCGAGCGGCGACAGTGGCGGCCGGCTGCTGATCACCACCCGGGATCTGAGCGAGCAGGCGGCGCTCCAGCGCCAGGTCACCCATCTGACCTTCCACGACGGCCTGACCGGACTGCCCAACCGCTCCTACTTCGAGGAGCGCACCCGGCAGGTCCTGAGCCGCCGCAACCCGGTGTGCGCCGTGGTCTTCGTCGACCTCGACGGGTTCACGTCCGTGAACGACTCGGCCGGGCACGCGGCCGGCGATCAGGTGCTCGCCCAGGCGGCCCGGCGGATGCGGGCGGCCGTGCAGGCCGACGACACGGTGGCCCGCTGGGGCGGCGACGAGTTCGCGGTCCTGGTGGAGAGCGCCGTCGAGGCCCAGGCGGTGGTGGACCTGGCCGAACGGCTGCTCCGGCTGCTGTCGACCGAGCCCTACCGGGTTGGTGAGCGGGGCCTGGCGCTGACCGCGAGCGTCGGGGTGGCCTTCGCGGAGTACCAGGACGACGAGGGGTTCGACGAGCACGAGACCGACGCGGGAGCCCTGATCCGCAACGGCGATCTGGCGATGGCACGGGCCAAGGAACTGGGCGGCGGCCGGGTCGAGATCTTCGCGACGCACATGCACGCCGACGTCGTACGCCGGCTGGAGCTCGGCAGTGATCTGCAGCGGGCGCTGGCCGAGGAGGAGTTCACGGTCGAGTTCCAACCGGTCGTGGAGCTGGCCACCGCCCGGGTCACCGGGGTCGAGGCGCTGCTGCGCTGGCGGCGCGACGGCGTACAGGTGCCGCCGGAGGAGTTCATCGGGGTGGCCGAGGAGTCCGGGCTGATGGTCCCGCTGGGGGCCTGGATCCTGGGCGAGGCCTGCCGTGAGGTGGCCCGCTGGCGCGCCGGCAGCTGGGATCTGGGGCTGTCGGTCAACTTCACCGCCCGGCAGATCGCCGCGCCGCGCTTCGTCGAGATGATCGCCGCGGCGCTGACCGAGACGGGCCTGCCGCCGAGCGCGCTGACCCTGGAGGTCCGCGAGGAGGTCCTGGTCGAACACATCCAGCAGGACGAGCAGCATCTGCTGCGGCTGTCGGCGCTGCGGGACCTGGGCGTCCGGCTGGCGATCGACGACTTCGGCACCGGTTACGCCTCGCTGGCCTTCCTGGGCCAGCTCCCGGTCGACATCATCAAGATCGACCCGTCGTTCGTGTCGGGTCTGGGCCGGGACGACACGCTGACGCTTCTCACCAGGACGATCGTCACCCTGGGCAGTGAGCTCGGCCTGACCGTGGTGGCCGAGGGGATCGAGCGACAGGAACAGCTCGACCTGCTCCGCGAGATGGGCTGCCCGCGCGGCCAGGGCTTCCTGGTGGCCCGCCCGATGAGCCCGGGGATGATCGACTCGACGGTCCGGCCCGTGGTCGTCCCGCTGCAGGCACAGGCGGGGTAACGTGCCTATATCTCACACTGTGAGATATAGGCAACACGGATTTGACCTGGACGCCCGGGTCGTACACAGTGGGTGCCGTGAAGAACCGCAGCATCATCCTCGTAGTACTTGGTCGGCGCGCAGCCTAGACCAAGCACTCTGGCTTGCGCGCTCCCCTCGATCGCCGAAAGGCGCGGGGGGTTTTTTGTTGGCCGACCACTCATGCGTCAGGCCAGTCAAAGATCAGAGATCACATGGGCCTCCCGCAAGGAAAGCGAAGCAGATGACCGAGCAGATGACCGGGCAGATGACCGGAGCCCAGGCGCTCGTCCGGGCGCTGGAGAACGTCGGGGTCGAGACGATGTTCGGCATTCCGGGCGGGGCGATCCTCCCGGCCTACGATCCGATCTACGACTCCAAGAAGCTGCGGCACATCCTCGTCCGGCACGAGCAGGGCGCGGGCCACGCCGCCCAGGGCTACGCCTATGCCACCGGCCGGGTCGGTGTGTGCATGGCCACCAGCGGGCCGGGCGCGACCAACCTGGTGACGCCGATCGCCGACGCCTACATGGACTCGGTCCCGATGGTCGCGATCACCGGTCAGGTGGCGAGCGGCTCGATCGGCACCGACGCCTTCCAGGAAGCCGATATCTCCGGCATCACGCTGCCGATCACCAAGCACAACTTCCTCATCACCGACCCGCGCGACATCGGCAGGACCATCGCCGAGGCGTTCCACATCGCCGGCACCGGCCGGCCCGGCCCGGTCCTGGTCGACATCGCCAAGGACGCGCTGCAGAAGACCTTCGACTTCGTGTGGCCCGAGGAGATGCGCCTGCCCGGCTACCGCCCGGTCACCCGGCCGCACTCCAAGCAGGTCCGCGAGGCCGCCAAGCTGATCTCCGAGGCCAAGCGTCCCGTGCTGTACGTCGGCGGCGGGGTCCTCAAGGCCCGGGCCAGCGCCGAGCTGCGGGTGCTCGCGGAGCTGACCGGCGCGCCGGTCGTCACCACGCTGATGGCCAAGGGAGCCT
The DNA here is from genome assembly GCA_039928335.1 of Streptosporangiaceae bacterium. Taxonomy (GTDB): domain Bacteria; phylum Actinomycetota; class Actinomycetes; order Streptosporangiales; family Streptosporangiaceae; genus Actinocorallia. The sequence goes on from JBDSTJ010000105.1 coordinate 3,202, forward strand.
TCCCCGACAGCCACCCGCAGCACATGGGCATGCCCGGCATGCACGGCACCGTCGGCGCGGTCGGCGCACTGCAGAAGGCCGACCTGATCGTCGCCCTGGGTGCGCGCTTCGACGACCGGGTCACCGGCCGGCTCGACGGCTTCGCGCCCAAGGCGCGGGTCGTGCACGCCGACATCGACCCGGCCGAGATCTCCAAGAACCGGCACGCCGACGTCCCGATCGTGGGGGACTGCCGCGAGGTCATCGCCGATCTGATCGTCGCGGTCCAGAATCTGGAGCGGGGCGACTACACCGCCTGGTGGCGGCAGCTCAACGAGTGGAAGTCCACGTTCGCCCTCGGCTACGACGAGCCGGGCAACGGCGACCTGGCCCCGCAGTACGTGATCGAGCGGCTCGGTAAGATCGCCGGACCGGACGCGCTGTACTGCGCCGGCGTCGGCCAGCACCAGATGTGGGCCGCGCAGTTCATCGGCTATGAGAAGCCGGGTTCGTTCATCAACTCCGGCGGCCTGGGCACGATGGGCTTCGCGGTCCCGGCCGCGATGGGCGCCAAGGTCGGCGCGCCCGACAAGACCGTCTGGGCGATCGACGGCGACGGCTGCTTCCAGATGACCAACCAGGAGCTCGCCACCTGCGCGATCGAGGGCATCCCGATCAAGGTCGCGCTGATCAACAACGGCAACCTGGGGATGGTCCGGCAGTGGCAGACGCTGTTCTACGACAGCCGCTACTCCAACACCAACCTGAACTCCCGCCGCATCCCCGACTTCGTGAAGCTCGCCGACGCCTACGGGTGCGAGGGCCTGCGGGTGGAGAAGGCCGACGAGGTCGACGCGGCCATCGAGAAGGCCATGGAGATCAACGACCGTCCGGTCGTGATCGACTTCGTGGTCTCCGACGACTCCATGGTCTGGCCCATGGTCGCCGCCGGCGCCACCAACGACGACATCAAGTACGCCCGCGACATCGCGCCGAGCTGGGAGCACGAAGATTAATGTCTAGGCACACGCTTTCCGTTCTGGTGGAGAACAAGCCCGGTGTCCTGGCCCGGATCTCGGGCCTGTTCTCCCGGCGCGGCTTCAACATCGAGTCGCTCGCGGTCGGCCCGACCGAGCACCCGGAGATCTCCCGGATGACGATCGCGGTCAACGTGGAGAGCCTGCCGCTGGAGCAGGTCACCAAGCAGCTCAACAAGCTGATCAACGTCCTCAAGATCGTGGAGCTGGACCCGACGAGCTCGGTGCAGCGGGAACTGATCCTGATCAAGGTGGCGGCCGGGAACGACACGCGCTCGCAGGTTCTGGAGACCGTGAACCTGTTCCGTGCCAAGGTCGTCGATGTGGCTCCGGACGCCGTCACGATCGAGGCGACCGGCAGCCGGGACAAGCTGGAGGCCCTGATCAGGTGCCTCGAGCCGTTCGGAATCAAGGAACTCGTGCAGTCGGGCATGGTCGCGATCGGCCGCGGTGCCCGTTCCATCACCGACCGTTCGCTGCGGGCGCTCGAATCCCGCAGCGCATAACAAAGATCTAGGAAGGCACAGCACAGTGGCTGAGATGTTCTACGACAAAGACGCGGACCTGAGCATCATCCAGGGCCGGCACGTCGCCGTCATCGGTTACGGCAGCCAGGGCCACGCCCACGCGCTGTCGCTCCGCGACTCCGGCGTGGACGTCCGGGTCGGTCTGCCCGAGGGTTCCCAGACCCGGGCCAAGGTCGAGGCCGACGGCCTGCGCGTGGTCACCCCGCGCGAAGCGGCCGAGGAGGCCGACCTCATCATGATCCTCGCGCCGGACCACCTGCAGCGCGGCATCTACGAGGCCGACATCAAGGACGCCCTGGTCGCGGGCGACGCCCTGTTCTTCGGCCACGGCCTGAACATCCGCTTCGGCATGATCACGCCGCCTGCGGGCGTCGACGTCTGCATGGTCGCGCCCAAGGGACCGGGCCACCTGGTCCGCCGCCAGTTCGAGGCCGGCCGCGGCGTGCCCGTGATCGTCGCCGTGGAGAAGGACGAGACCGGCAACGCCTGGCAGCTCGCCCTGTCCTACGCCAAGGCGATCGGTGGCCTGCGCGCCGGCGGCATCAAGACGACCTTCACCGAGGAGACCGAGACCGACCTGTTCGGTGAGCAGGCCGTGCTCTGCGGCGGCACCGCCGAGCTGATCAAGACCGGCTTCGAGGTCCTCGTCGAGGCCGGCTACCAGCCCGAGGTCGCCTACTTCGAGTGCCTGCACGAGCTCAAGCTGATCGTCGACCTCATCTACGAGGGCGGCATCCAGAAGATGTACTGGTCGGTGTCCGACACCGCCGAGTTCGGTGGTTACACCCGCGGCCCGCGCATCATCACCGCGGACACCAAGGCCGAGATGAAGAAGATCCTGGCCGAGATCCAGTCGGGTCAGTTCGCCAAGGAACTGGTCGAGGAGTTCGCGGGCGGTCAGGTCAACCACCTGAAGTACCGTGAGGAGCTCGGCAGCCACCCGATCGAGGTCACCGGCGCGAAACTGCGTCCGATGTTCTCCTGGCTGAACGACTGAGAATCCCCGGAGAGCCCTGCATGTCGGACGAGACTCACATGCAGGGCTCCACCCGTGGGCAATGGGTTCTGGCCGCCCTGGTAGGAATCTGTTACACCCTGTTCGCACTGGTCCGGTTCTGGACCGCTCAGGTCGCCGCATGGGACCTGGCGATCTTCGATCAGGTCGTGCGCTCCTACAGCCGGTTCCATGCCCCGGTCTCCATGATCAAGGGTGTCCATGCCGGGTACGGCCCGGACTTCAACATCCTCGCCGACCACGTGTCGCCGATCCTGGCCGTGCTCGCGCCGCTCTACTGGATCCACGACGGCCCCGAAACCCTGCTGGTCGCGC
>JBDSTJ010000106.1:0-2718 GCA_039928335.1 Streptosporangiaceae bacterium
AGTCGAGGATGCTGCCGCCGGTGGGTGTGGTCAGGATGGCCATGCCGGTCGAGGTGTAGTAGGTCGGCGTGGCGGAGAACACGGCGAACGCCGCGCCGAGCGACAGGGCGAGCACGGGCACGACCACGTACCAGCGTCTCAGCAGAACCTGGACTGTCTTCCACAGGTCCATGGACCCGACCTTCCCCGCATCCCGCTGATTCGTATGGCTCGCACAGGTTAATACGCGCTGCCGATGCATTGGAAGGGTTTCGGACATGCCGTGCCACGAAATGAAATGAAATGCACTCCCGGGTCCGTGGGGTTGACGTAGCATCGCAATGAGCCCTGGCAGCGCCGTCCCGAACAAGGGAAACCCCGTGGAGCAGCTCGAATGCCGGTTCTGTCCCTCGGACGTGGGAGAAGTGGTGCTCGATCTGGGTGCCCAGCCGGCCGCCGACCATTTCCCGCCAATGGCCGATCCGGGGCCGGACCCGCTCCATTCGCTTCGCATGTGGCTGTGCGCGCGGTGTGGGCTGGCCCAGCTCGCCGAGGACCCCACCACGCCCGAGGAGCCGCGCGGCGCCGAGCCCGAGGCCCTGGCCCGGCAGGCCCGGCAGGCCGTCGCGGACGTGGCCTGGCTGCTGCCCGAGGCGGGTGTGGCGGCTGAATTCGGCAGCCCGCACGGCGGTTCCTGGCTCGGCCTGCTGGCCGAACGTGGACTCGAGGCGGCCGAGGGGCCGGCCGGCGGGCCGGCCGATGTGGTGGTCGACTGCTTCGGCCTGATGCACGACGCCGACCAGCGCGCCGGCCTGGCGGAGCGGGTGGACCGGCTGTCCGCCGACGGCACCCTGCTGATCCAGTTCCATTCGCTCGCCGCGATCCTGGCCGAGGGCCAGTGGAACGCGCTGCGGCACGGCCACTACGCCTACTACTCGACGCCGGTGCTGGTGGCGATGCTGAGCGAGTTCGGCCTGGTCACCCGCGAGGCCTTCCGGTACCCCCTCTACGGCGGGACCGTCCTGCTCGCGGCGGGCCGTGGCGGCTCGCCCGGCGCCTCGGTGCGGCGGGTGGTGGCGCAGGAGGACGCGCTGGGCGTACGGTCGGCCGCCGCGCTGTCCCGGCTCGGCGGGCTCGCGACGGCCGGCGCCGAGTCGCTGTCGGCCTGGCTGCGGAGCCGGCCGGGGCAGGCCGTCGGCTACGGCGCGGCCTCCCGGGCGGTCGCGCTGCTGTGCCGGGCCGGGGTCGACCGGTCGCTGCTGCCGGTGGTTGCCGACGCCTCGCCCGCCAAGCAGGGCCGCCGGATCCCCGGCACTGACATTCCGGTCGGCGACCCCGGGGTGGTCCTGGCCGGGCCGGTCACCGCGCTGCTGTTCCTCGCCGACCTGCTGCCCGAGGTGCGTCAGGCCCATCCTCAGGTCGACTGGGTGCTCGCCGACCGGGGCGTGACCGAACCGCACGAAGGAGGATGACCATGGGCGATTCGCCGTTCGCCTTCCGGCGTGAGGAGCTGTTCGCGCTGGCCGACCGGTACGCCGCGCAGTTCCGGACCGCCGAGCCGTTCCCGCACGTGGTCATCGACGACTTCCTGCGGCCTGGGGCGCTGGAGCAGATCCTGCTGGAGTTCCCCGAGCCGGACGGTTCGCACTGGCTCGAATACGATTCCGGCCGTGAGGTCAAGCTCGCTCTGCAGGACGCCGAGCTGCTGGGCCCGGCGACCAGGGCGATGCTGGCCGAGTTCAACGGCCAGGTCTTCGTGGAGTTCGCCGAACGGCTGACCGGCATCGACGGCCTGGTCCCCGACCCGCATCTGGACGGCGGCGGGCTGCACCAGACCGTCGCCGGCGGCTACCTGAAGATCCACGCGGACTTCAACAAGAGCCGCAGGCTCAACCTCGACCGCCGCCTCAACGGCATCCTCTATCTCAACCGGGACTGGGACCCGGACTGGGGCGGCGACCTGGAGCTGTGGGACCGCGACATGACCCGTTGCGTGGTCCGGGTCCCGCCCGTCTTCAACCGGTTCCTGCTGTTCGCCACCACCGACGGGGCCAACCACGGCCTGCCCGAGCCGATCACCTGCCCGCCCGGCCGGGCCCGCCGTTCCATGGCCCTGTACTACTACTCCAACGGCCGCCCCGACGGCGAGGTCGAGGGCGACCACACGACCCTGTTCCGCAGGCGTCCCGGCGAGGACCTCCGCGGCAGCACCCGCCAGCGCCTGCGCCGCTGGGTGCCCCCGGCCCTCGCCGACCTGCTCGCCCGCACCGGCAACACCCGCCTGTGACCCCGGTCAGGCCGTGGCGGCCCGGTTCTCGCCCGTGTCGGTGACCTCCAGGGCCGGTGGTGGCGGGCGGCGGGGCTTGAGGCGGAGGGCGGGGCGTTCGAGGAGAAGCTGGCTGGCGAGGCCGAGGGGGACCAGGATCGCGACCGAGGCCAGCAGCATGACGAGCGGGGAGCGGACTCCGGCCTGGGCGAGGAGTTGCTGGGCGGGGTAGGCGTAGATGTAGATGCCGTATGACAGGTCGAAGGAGCCGGTCGGGTGGTGGAGGACGGCGGGGGTGCGGAAGGCGATGGCGAACGAGGTCAGGAACACGGCCAGCAGGATCAGCGGATAGGTGATCTCGAGCTCGCGGGCGAGAGGGAACACCGCCCATGCCACGACGACGCACCACCAGGGCGGTGAGATCGAGCGGGGGGACAGGCGGACCAGCATCCCGGCGAGGAACAGCGAGATAT
>JBDSTJ010000107.1:0-9257 GCA_039928335.1 Streptosporangiaceae bacterium
GATCGGGGTCAGCGACGATCAGCGTCGCTCTTGGGCCACAAGGCCGCGACGATGAACACCGCCAGGGCTGCGATCCCGACCTGGAAGAGCGTCTCCCAGAAGTTCCAGCCGCTGGTCTTGAGGTCGAGCATCCGGGCCAGCCCCGTGCCGGCGAACGCGGCGATGATGCCGACCACGGTGGTCAACCAGATCGGCATGCTCTGCTTGCCCGGCACCAGGAGCCGCCCGACCGCCCCGATGATCGCGCCAAAGATGAGGGCGCTGAAGATTCCAGTGACCGTCATTGTGCGCCTCCCTTCAGGTCCGAAGTCCCGGCCCCGCAGCAGCGGGGCCGCTCACCCCGTCGAGTACCCAGGGCGACCCGGACCGACACGACCAGGCGAATCTCCTGACCAAAACATGACTTAAGTGACAATTCTTCGGCGCGGGCGGGGCTTGCACCAGCATCCCGATGCTGAGAATCACGACGTCACCACCTCGTAAGCCGAACCACGGTGCATACGGGCCGTCTCACCGGTTGACTGGCCGAGGAGGCACAATCATGAGGCGCAGAGGTGGGGCGGCGGTCATCGCCGTGGCAGGAGTGCTCGTGCTGGTGGCCGCCCTGGTGGCGTTCCAGCCCTGGAAACTGTGGGTTGACGACAAGGCGAGCGACGCCGATGTGGTGGCCGTGTCCGAGCCCGCCCGGCCGCGTGCGGCGGAGCCGAGTGCGGCACAGGAGCGGAAGGTCACCGAGAAGGTCTTCGAGGGACGGCACTGGCGGTCCTACTCCCACGGCGAGACCAGCGGCAAGGTCAAGCTCTACCAGCAGCCCGATGGCAGCCATGTGCTGCGGCTCGAGGACCTCAGCACTTCCAACGGGCCCGACCTCAAGGTCGTGCTGTCGGACAAGCCCTACGACCAGGTCGCCGAGCTCGGCCCGGACTACCTGACGCTGGCCACGCTCAAGGGCAATATCGGCGACTCCAACTACACCGTCACCGCGGGCACCGACCTGACGAAGTACAAGAGCGCAGTCATCTGGTGCAAGCGGTTCGACGCGGTCTTCGCTGCGATCTCCCTCGCCTAGCCGGGACGGTTCCGGCGGAACCGTCCCGGGCGGTGGCCAGATCAGGGCTGGGCATAGAGCGTGTCGATCACGTCGTCGTACTTGCCATGGACGACGCGGCGCTTGAGTTTGAGGGTAGGCGTGAGCTCCTCGCTCTCGGCCGTCCACTCCGCCGGCAGGACGCTCCACTTCTTGACCTGCTGCACCCGGGCCAGCCGCTCGTTGGCATCACCGACGACCTTGCCGATCTCCTCCAGCACCAGCGGGTGCTGGGCCAGCACGGCCAGGTCGGTGCTCTCGATGCCGCGCGCGCCGGCCCACACCGGGGCGACCTCGCCATCGAGGGTGATGAGGGCGACCACGTAGGGGCGGCCGTCTCCGTAGGCGAGGGCCTGGCCGACGAGCGGGTGCTCCTTGAGCAGGTTCTCGATCATCGAGGGGGCGATGTTCTCGCCGCCCGCGGTGATGATGATCTCCTTCTTGCGGTCGACGACGCGCAGGAAGCCGTCCGCGTCGAGCTCACCGAGGTCGCCGGTGCTCAGCCACTGCTCGTCGTCGAGCAGCTCGGCGGTGGCCTCGGGGCGGCGAAGGTAGCCGTGGGTGCAGGTCGCGGCCCGGACCTGGATCTCCCCGTCCTCGGCGATCCTGAGTTCCACGCCCGGATAGGCGCGGCCGACGGTGCCGAGCTTGAAGTCGTCGTTGGTGTTGCCGGTGACCGCGCCGGTCGTCTCGGTCATGCCGTAGACGTCGAGGATCGCGATACCCAGGCCGGCGAAGAACCGGGCGACCTCGATCGGCAGTGGGGCGGCGGCGCTGAGGGCGTGCTCGACCCGGTCGAGGCCGAGCAGGCCGCGCATGACCGACAGGACCGCTGCGTCGGCCTTCTCGTAGGCGGCGGCCAGCTCGGCCGGGGTGGTGTTGCCGTACTCGCGGCTGTTGACGTAGGCCCGGCCGACCTCCATCGCCCCGGTGACCGCGGCCTTCTTGGTCGCGTCGGTCTCCATGGCGAGGAACGCCTGGATCCCCGCCATGATCTTCTCCCAGACCCGGGGGACGCCGAAGAAGGCGTTGGGCCGGACCTCGCGCAGGACCGTGGTCAGCTGCGAGGGGTCGGGGCAGAAGTGGATGTGGGCGGCACGCAGGATCGGCAGGTAGAGCGACAGGACCCGGTCGGCGATGTGCGCGAACGGCAGGTAGGAGACGCCGAGGTTGTGCAGGGGCAGCCGCGCGGTCTCGCAGGAGACCTGGGCCTCGTACAGGGCCATCTCGTGCGTGATGACCACGCCCTTGGGGTTGCCGGTCGTCCCCGAGGTGTAGAGCACGGTGAGGGTGTCCGACGGGGACACCGCGGCGGCGCGGCGCTCGGCCTCGGCGAGGTCACCGCCCAGGGCCATGAAGTCGGCCCAGGAGAGGTACAGGTCGCCCTCGGGGCAGTCGTTGATCACGATGATCTTGCGGAGCAGGGGCAGCCGGTCCAGGACGGGCTGCCAGCGGCCGAGCTGGTCGGGACCGTCCAGGACGGCGACGACCGCCTCGGCGTTGCCGCCCACGAACGCGACCTGGTCGGGAGCGAGGGTGGCGTAGACCGTGGTCGGGATGCCGCCGGCGTGCACGGTGCCCAGGTCGGCCAGGACGTGCTCGGACCGGTTGGGCATCATCAGCGCGACGACCTCGCCGGGCCGCAGGCCCAGTTCAATCAGCGACGCCGCGACCTGCAGCGCGTGCTGCCGGGTCTCGGCCCAGGTGAGGGTGGGGCCGCCGAGGTCGGTGTAGGCCGGGTGGTCCCCGTACTGTGCGGCGGTGTCGCGAAGCTGGTCGCAGATCGTCCGGCCGGCGTTCAGGGCCTCGTATCTGGCCCTCTCGTCCTGGATGGTCATCTTCGCGCCCTTCATTGTCAGCGATCACTTACCGGAACATCGCACCACATACCCGCCGGTAGGGGCAACAGCCGGGGATCCCAAGACCACCCGAGGACGGAGAATCACCAGCCGCCGACTGTACAGATCTGAGGTTTTGTCCGGGGCAAATTGTCACGACATGAAGTGGCTTGGGAGCACAATGCACGGCATAGTGCAGAGTCCTGTTGTGACGTCTGGCGAGGAGGACACCCATGGGGCTGCCCGTGTTCGAGGTCGACGAGCGGCATCCGCCCATCAAGGCGCGCCGGGTCTCGTTCGACTGGGAGAACACTCCGCTGCACTGGGTTCCCGGCCACCCCGTCGCCACCCACATGATCAACTCCTTCCATCTGGTACTGCCCGAGGGCGAGCGCTGGTTCATCCAGTGCGTCCAGGACGCCAAGCCGATGATCAAGGACGAGAAGCTGCTGGAGGAGATCAGGGGCTTCGTCGGCCAGGAGATGGTGCACGCCCGCGCGCACGGCAGCTTCCTGATCGAGTTGCTGGAGCGGCACGGCGTCGACCACCGGAAGATCACCGAGATGGGCCGGGAGGGCAACGCCAACCGGCCCGCCGACCGGGCCAAGCTCAAGCCCCGGGCCCGGCTGCGGATGCTCCGGTTCGAACTGGCGGCCGTCTCGGCGATCGAGCACTACACGGCCGTGCTCGGCCAGTGGCTGATGTCCAACGACAAGCTCGACCAGGCCGGGGTCGACCCGACCATGCTCGACCTGTGGCGCTGGCACGGGGCCGAGGAGGTCGAGCACCGCTCGGTCGTCTTCGACGTCTTCAGGAAGGCCGGCGGCGGCTACTTCACCCGGGTGGCCGGCTGGGTCGCGTCGGTGTTCTTCCTGTACTGGGCGCTCATCGGCGGTGCGATGTTCCTGCTCAGGGCCGACCCGACGATCAAGCGCAAGGTCACCTATGTCTGGATGTACCGGGAGTACCGCAAAGCCGCCAGGGCAGGGCTGGTGCCCTCGATCTTCAAGCTCCTGTTCGGCGAGGGCATGGTCTATCTGAAGCCCAGCCACCACCCGTCCCAGGTCTGTTCCACCCCGGAGGCACTGGAGTACATCCTGAAGTCCCCGGCCGCCCAGGCCGGCGGATACGACCCGTACTAGGGTGCGGTGAGTGAGGGCCGGTGACTGTGAGGTCGGTCACTGGCCCTTGTCGCGTCCGGACACCCGCACTACATTGACATTGCGTCCAATAGAGCGGCGCTCGGGGCGATCTGCCGCACGTGCGGCGCTGGAACGAGGCCTGAGAACGTGAACAACAGCACTGTGCGGGGCGCGGGCGTCGATCTCGCCGTGTTCGAACGCGGCGACCGGGCCGACCCGACCGTCCTGCTGATGCACGGCTACCCCGACACCCACGCGGTCTGGGACGAGGTCGCCGGGCTGCTCGCCGACCGGTTCCACGTCGTGACCTACGACGTACGCGGCGCAGGGGCCTCCGACCGGCCCCGAGGAAGCGAGAACTACACCTTCGAGCTGCTCATGGCCGACATGCGGGCGGTGCTCGACGCGGTCAGCCCGGACGCGCCGGTGCACCTGGTCGGCCACGACTGGGGATCGATCCAGTCCTGGGAGGCCGCCTGCACGATGCCGGAGCGGTTCACCTCGTTCACCTCGATGAGCGGACCGTGCCTGGACCACGTCGGGGCCTGGATGCGCCGCAACGCGCAGTCGTTCAGCCCCAGGGCCTACCGCGACTCGCTCGGCCAGTTCGCCCGGTCCTGGTACATCCTGGCGTTCCAGACCCCGGTGCTGCCCGAGCTGGCCTGGAGGGGCCCGGCCGGCCAGCGCTTCGGCGCGATCCTGAAGCGGTGGGAAGGCGTGCAGCCGCGCGCCGGCCACCCGGCCGGCACCCTGGCCCTGGACGGCCGGGACGGGGTCGGCCTCTACCGGGCCAACATGATGCGGCGGCTGGCCCGACCACAGATCCGGCGCACGAACGTGCCGACCCAGGTGATCGTCCCGACCCGGGACAAGTTCGTCTCGCCGCACACTGTCGCCGGGCTGCAGGAATGGGTGCCCGACCTCAAACTGCGGCCGGTCCCGGTCGGCCACTGGGTCCCCCGGACCCACCCCGAGCTGGTCGCGAGGGCCGTCGTCGAGCACATCACCGAGACCACCGGAGGCGAACTCACCCGCCCCGAGCAACGGGTGCTCCGCCGGGCCCGGGTGGGCCCCGGCCGGCGCTCCTTCGAGGGGAGCCTCGTCGTCGTGACCGGCGCGGGCAGCGGCATCGGGCGGGCCACCGCACTCGCCTTCGCCGAGCACGGCGCGACCGTCCTCGCCGCCGACCTTGACCTCGAGACCGCCGCGCGCACGGCCGAACTGGCCGGCCTGACCGGGGCCGAGGCCCACCCCTACACTGTGAACGTCGCCGACGGCACCGCGATGGAGGCCTTCGCCAAGGCGGTGCTGACCGAGCACGGCGTGCCCGACATCGTGGTCAACAACGCTGGCATCGGCATGGCCGGGCCCTTCCTGGAGCACACCACCGAGGACTGGAAGCGGATCCTCGACGTGAACCTGTGGGGGGTGATCCACGGGTCGAAGCTGTTCGCCGGGCAGATGGTGGCGCGCGGCGAGGGCGGCCACATCGTCAACACCGCCTCCGCCGCGGCCTTCACCCCGTCCCGGTCGATGTCGGCCTACGCCACCAGCAAGGCCGCGGTGCTCATGCTCAGCGAGTGCATGCGGGCCGACCTGGCCGGCCAGGGGGTCAAGGTCACCGCGATCTGCCCCGGCATCGTCGACACCAACATCACCCGGACCTCGCACTTCGTCGGGAAGTCAGCGGAGGAGGAGCACCGGACCCAGCTGAAGGCCGCTCGCGCCTACGGCCTGCGCGGGTACGGGCCCGAACGCGTCGCCGCGCAGATCCTGGCGGCGGTCCAGCGCAACCGGGCGGTCCAGCCGGTCACGCCGGAGGCCCACCTGTCCTGGCTGGCCTCCCGCCTGTCCCCCGCGCTGATGCGCGGCCTCGCCAGGCTCGACCCGACCCGCTAGAGCGGCATCGGCTCCCCGTCGCCGACGACCGGGACGGGGAGCCGCCGGGGCCTCATGGCCAGCATCGGCAGGAAGACATGGGACAGCGGGCCGATCAGGAGCGCGTACAGGACCGTGCCGACCCCGACGGTGCCGCCGAGCAGCCAGCCGGCGGCCAGCACGGTGATCTCGATGCAGGTCCGGACGATCCGGATGGAATGGCCGCGCGCCGCCAGACCGGTCATCAGGCCGTCCCGGGGACCCGGCCCCAGGCCGGCCCCGATATAGGCGCCGGTGGCGATGCCGCCCGTCACGATCGCGGCCACCAGGTAGGCCCAGCGGACCGCGTCGTGGCCGGGGTCCGGCAGCAGCCACAGGAAGAGGTCGGCGAACACGCCCACGAAGACGATGTTGCTGAAGGTGCCGATGCCGGGTCTCTGCCGCAGCGGGATCCAGAACAGGCCGACGACCACGCCCATGATGATGATCCAGGCACCGATGGACAGTCCGAACCGCCGGGACAGGCCCTGGTGGAGCACGTCCCAGGGGTCGTTGCCCAGCCCGGAGGCCACCTGCAGGGCGATGCCCAGCCCGTACAAGGCCAATCCCGCGTAGAGCTGCACCAGCCGGCGCATGGTCCTGTCCATGACCTCATCATGGAGCGGGATTGGCCTTCGACATAAGAGCCAATCGGAGAAAGTGGCCTAACTCTGGATATAGCCGACCAGTTGCTCGCGTTCGGTCTCCAGCGAGTCGATGGCGCTCTTGACGACGTCGCCGATGCTGACGATGCCGACCAGCCTGCCCGCCTCCACCACCGGCAGGTGCCGGATCCGGTGCTCGGTCATGACCTTGCGGAGCCCGTCGACGATGTCGTCGGGCTCACAGGTCCGCACCTCGGCGGTCATGATCGAGGACACCGGATTGTCGAGCAGGTCCGCACCCCGGTGGTGCAGATGCCGGACCACGTCACGCTCCGAGGCGATTCCGTCGATCACACCGTCCTCGCCTGCGACCACGATCGCGCCGATGTTGTGCTCTGCCAGCACTGCCAGCAGCTCTCTGATGGTGGCGTCGGATGGCACGGTGGCCACGTCGTCGCCCTTGACCTGCAGAATGTCGCGAATGCGCAAAAGCCGACCTCCCTGATCTCTGTGGGGACAGGGTCCTTTGCAGACAAAGGTCGCACGGTGTAGCGGCGGATAAAAGGGCCTTTGGACAAGACTTTGCAGCCCGCGGCCGGATCGTCACTCGGCCGTGGCACCCCGGGTCACCGCAGAGAGGAACTCACGCGGCAGAACCAGCGCACCGCCGTCCTCCCTGGTCTCCAGCAGCGCCAGTGCCCCACCCTGCCACCAGAAGAGCGACGGGCTGAGCGAGCCAGGGCCGTCCTCATAACCCTGGACGGCCTGCTCGTGCAGGCGCGCGGCCGCCGAGATCACGGTCTCCAGGCCGATTCCGGGCAGCAGCGGGTAGGCGACGATCAGGCTCCGGCAGGGCGCCGCCACGAGCGCGCCCTGCGGGCCGATCGGCAGGTACTCATCCAGCCAGGCCAGATGGGTCGCCGCGTAGAAGGTCCAGCCGTGCAGGACCATGACCGGAATGCCGTCGGCGTCCTGCTCCTCGCACAGCAGCCTGCCGTCGCTGCGCACATTGGCCCGGCCCAACGCGAACAGGGCGTCCCCGGAGACCGGCCAGGTCGCCAACTCGTCCCTGGTCACGGTCCGTACCGTGGTGGGAGTGTCGACCACGGCGGCCTCGATCAGGCCGGGGGCGAACGGACGGGCCGCCAGCATGCCGTTGTCGGCCTCGGCCGGATAGATCCGGGTGCGCAGCAGGTGCCGGGCCATGTCGAAGTTGCTGAGGTCCAGCGGCTCCTCGATCGCGGTCACGATCGTGGTCACATGGTCGGCGACCACCGCGGGCCAGTCGTCGCGCGGCACCATCCGGGCCAGCTGGCGCAGGTTCCGCATGCTGACATGGAGCCGGTTGGCGCCTTCGAGGAGCATCACGTCACCGGGAACACGCGTGCAGGAGTATCCGAGACTCTCCGAGACCAGGACCACGAGTCCGTCGAGAGACCCGTCGTCACTCTCCCGCCAAGCCGGTTGAGCGCCCGCGCCCATCGGCCCCTCCTCCGTCGATCGGTGCTGGAAGCTTGACAGGAAGGGCCGCGCAGCGGAAGACCTGATCGATGCCGGATCTTCCTCGGCCGGATTCGGTGGAAGCGGGCCGGACAGGTGCCACACTGGAAGCAGTCATGAAGCAGACGCCGCACATCCTGGTGGTCAACGGGACCAAGATCCGCCGCCCGGTCTTCCTGGTGGGCGCGCCCCATTCAGGTGTCGACCTGGTGGCGCGGGCGCTCAAACGCTCCACGGGTTTCCACTTGACCATGGGTCGGCCGTCCGTGGTCAAGATGGCCTACGCCTTCGCCAGGCGCCCGTCGATCGCGACCGAGCGCGGGCGCGGCGCCGCCCGGGTGATGCGCGACGCCTACGCCGAGGCCTGGCAGCTGACCCCGCAGGCCTGCCTGGACTGCCCGGCCGAGTGCTGGGAGCTGAGCGGGTTCCGCGAGGGGGAGCCGCTGCCGGAGGGCCCGTGTGTGCCCGCGCACGGGATCCAGCGGTTCGGCGACGCCACCTCCGACCTGATCTACAGCACGGACGTGCTGATGGACGCCTTCCCCGACGCCCAGCTCGTGCAGGTGATCAGGGACGGCCGGGACGTGGTCGCCGAGATGCTCGCCGACGACCGCTGCCTGGCCTGGTTCAAGCCCGGCATGGTCAATCTCGACGAGGTCTTCCCCAACCCGTTCCTGGGTATCGACGACCCGGGCGAGCGGGCCCGCTGGCCTGAGGCCGGGACCGCGGTCAAGTGCGCGCTGCGCTGGCGCGGGTCGGTGCGGCTCAGCGCGAGGCTGCGGGCCCAGACCCCGCCGGAACAGCTGCTGACCCTGCGGTATGAGGAGCTCGTGGCCCGGCCCGGCGTCGTCGCTGACCGGCTCTCGGTCTATCTGGACGGCAAGGTGTCACAGACCGCGCTCACCGGGCCGGCCATGGGCCGGACCAGCGAGTCGTGGCGGCAGCTGCCGGTGCCGCTCGCGCCGGACCCGGCCGACCGGGACGCCGGCGACTGGCGGGACCGGCTGACCCCGCGCCAGATCACGCAGGTCGAGAAGGTCGCGGGCCGGGAGCTGACGCGGCTGGGTTACGAGCTGAGCGAGGGCTGACGGCCGTCGGCCAGCCAGCCGATCGCCAGCCCCGCCGCGCCGAGTCCGACGAAGAGGGTGGCGTAGCGGCGGCCGGAGTT
>JBDSTJ010000108.1:0-5344 GCA_039928335.1 Streptosporangiaceae bacterium
AGGGCGGCCACCGCCGCTTCTCCCGCTACCAGCTCCGCCTGGCCGCCCGCGCACGCGAACTCCTCGACGACGGCACCGCCCTGGACGCGGCCTGCCGCATCATCATCCTCGAAGACCAACTCGCCGACGCACTCCGCATCAACGCCCAGCTGAAGGAACAAGCCTGATCACCGAACGCGACTCCCAGGCCTGTCCGGCTGGCCCAGGCGGGGGCCTCGTTGATCAGCGGCCAGGCGAAGCGGGGAGCGCGCCCTGGCTCCGGAGGGGGGTGGTCTTCATCAGGTATTCCTCGGGGGGAGGGTTGTCCCTGCCCTGGGGCGGTGACATATCAGAATATAAGTCTTCGCTTACTAGGGTGGGATCATGGCGGAGTTGCAAGATCACGGAATGTTCGGGCCGGGTTCGGTGACCTGGCGGGTGATGGGCGAGCCGGTGCTGATGGTCGGCGGGATACGCGCGCTGCTGCTCCAGTCCCTGCATCCGCACACGATGTGGGGGACCGCGCAGAACTCCGACCTGATGGACCCGTCCGCCGCGTGGTCCCGGCTCGGCCGCACGATCGACTTCGTCCGGATCCGGACCTACGGCACAGCCGAGGAGGTCGAGCGGGTCGGCAGGCGGGTGCGCAAGCTGCATTCCATGATGACCGGCCTCGACCCGCAGACCGGCGAGACCTTCCCGGTCGACGACCCCGAGAACCTGCTCTGGGTGCACCTGGGTGAGGTCGACTCCTACCTGGACGTCGCCCGCCGCGCCGGGGTGCCGCTGTCGCGCGCCGACGCCGACCGGTTCGTCGACGAGCAGCGCCGCGCCGCCGCCGTGGTCGGCCTCGATCCCGCCGGTGTTCCCGCCTCGGTGGCCGAGATGGCCGCCTACTACCGGGAGATGCGTCCGTCCCTGTTCGCCTGCGGGGAGGCCAAGAACGGCCTCCGCCGCATGTTCAACCCGGACGTTCCCGCCCCGTTCCTGCCGCTCAAGCTCGCCGCCCCCGGGCTGGCGACCCTGGTCGTCTCGACCCTGCCGCGCTGGGCCCGCCGGATGTACCGCCTCCCCGGCCTCCCCACCACGGATCTGGTCGCCACCATGACCCTCAAGGCCCTCTACCGCACCTCCCACCTCATCCCCGAGCAGTACCGCTATCCGCCGGACGCCCAGCGTGCCCGAGCTCTCACCCGCGCCGCCTGAAGTAGGGGTCAGCCGCGGCGCATCAGGCGGCCGACCGCGGCCATGACCTCGCTGGACATCTCCTCGGACTTGCCCTCCTGGACGCCTTCGTGCACGCAGTGCCGGACGTGCCCGTCGAGCAGGCCGAGCGCGACCTTGTCGAGGGCGGCCTGGATGGCACTGATCTGGGTGAGGACGTCGATGCAGTAGCGGTCCTCCTCGACCATGCGCTCGAT
The DNA here is from genome assembly GCA_039928335.1 of Streptosporangiaceae bacterium. Classification (GTDB taxonomy): domain Bacteria; phylum Actinomycetota; class Actinomycetes; order Streptosporangiales; family Streptosporangiaceae; genus Actinocorallia. The sequence continues at coordinate 1,401 of JBDSTJ010000108.1, forward strand.
CCCTCGCACCTGGCCTTCGATCCGGCGGAGCCGGGTCTGCAACTGGTCCTTGGTGGCGGTGTAGCCCCGGGTGGGTGCCGGCGTGGTCATGACATGCCTCACATTCGCTGACGGGGTGCCCGCCCAGCCTACTCAACCCCCAGGGGGTATGCTTTAATCGGCACCAACCAATACCCCTACCCCCTATCCCTATAGGAGCTGATATGTCGGACCGTTCGTACCTCGTCAAAGGCATGACCTGCGGCCACTGCACGGCCTCCGTCACCGAGGAGATCAGCGAACTCGGCGGAGTCACCGGGGTCGAGGTGAACCTGGAGACCGGGCTGGTCACGGTCAGCGGCGACGGGTTCACCGACGCGGCGGTCCGGGATGCCGTCGAGGAGGCCGGGTACGCGGTGGTGGAGGCATGACCGCCGGGGACTCCGTCGAGCTGCCGATCACCGGGATGACCTGCGCGTCGTGCGCCAACCGGATCGAGCGGAAGCTCAACAGGATGGAGGGCGTCCGGGCCTCGGTCAACTATGCGACCGAGACCGCGACCGTGGCGTACGGGGGCGCGGTGACGCCCCAGGACCTGATCTTCACCGTCGAGGCCGCAGGCTACGGTGCGACGCTTCCGCAGCAGAGCGACGAAACCGCCGACCGGCGGCCGGACCCGCTCCGGACCAGGTTCCGGGCTGCCGTGATCCTGTCCCTGCCGGTCCTGCTCCTGTCGATGATCCCCGCGTTGCAGTTCGACCGATGGCAGTGGCTGGCGCTCCAACTGGCCACCCCGGTGGTGCTCTGGGCGGGCTGGCCGTTCCACCGGGCGGCCTGGACCAACCTTCGGCACGGCGCGGCGACCATGGACACCCTGGTGTCCGTCGGCACGCTCGCGGCCTGGGGCTGGTCGGTGCTCGCTCTGTTCTTCGGCGACGCGGGCATGGACGGGATGAAGATGACCTTCAGCCTGATCCCGTCCCGCTCCGCGGGCCTCGACGAGATCTACCTCGAGGTCGGTTCGGTGGTGATCGCCGCGATCCTCGGCGGCCGCTACTTCGAGCACCGCGCCAAACGCCGGGCCGGGGCCGCGCTCAAAGCCCTGCTGGAACTCGGTGCCAAGGACGTGACCCTGCTCAACGACGGCAGGGAGACCAGGGTCCCGATCGACCGGCTCAAGACCGGTGATCTGTTCGTCGTCCGGCCCGGGGAGAAGGTCGCGACCGACGGCGTGGTCGAGGAGGGCGCCTCGGCCGTGGACCAGTCGCTGCTGACCGGCGAGTCCGTGCCGGTGGAGAAACGGCCGGGCGACGACGTCGCCGGGGCCACCGTCAACGCGGGCGGCCGGCTGGTGGTCCGGGCGACCCGGGTCGGGGCCGACACCGCGCTCGCCCAGATCGCCCGGCTGGTCACCGACGCGCAGTCCGGCAAGGCCCCCGTGCAACGGCTCGCCGACCGGGTGGCCGGCGTGTTCGTGCCGATCGTGATCGTGCTGGCCCTGGCCACCTTGGTGTTCTGGCTGGCCAGGGGCGAGTCGGCCTCGTTCGCCTTCACCGCGGCCGTCGCCGTGCTGATCATCGCCTGCCCGTGCGCGCTGGGCCTGGCCACCCCGACCGCACTGCTGGTCGGCACCGGCCGGGGAGCCCAGTTGGGCCTGCTGATCAAGGGTCCCGAGGTGCTGGAGTCGACCCGCCGGGTCGACACGATCGTGCTGGACAAGACCGGCACCGTGACCACCGGCCGGATGGCGCTGCTCGAGGTGCACGCTGACGACCGCGACGCCGCGCTCCGCCTCGCCGGGGCCCTGGAGAACGCCTCGGAGCACCCGGTGGCCCGCGCCATCGCGATGGCCGCGGGGGAGGACCTGCCGCTGGTGGAGTCGTTCACCAACCGCGAGGGCCTGGGCGTCGAGGGGGTCGTCGCCGGCCGGGCCGTGGTCATCGGCCGCCCGTCCCTGCTCACGGACCGGGGAGTAGCCCTGGAGGGTGTGCTGGCCGAGGCCAGGCAGGAGGCTGAGGCCCAGGGCCGGACGGCCGTGGCGATGGCCGTGGACGGCAAGGCCACGGCGGTGTTCGTCGTCGCCGACACAGTCAAGGACACCTCCGCCGAGGCGATCGCCAGGCTCCGGCGTCTGGGCCTGCGCCCGGTGCTGCTGACCGGCGACAACGAGGTCACCGCCCGCGCCGTCGCACGCCAGGTCGGTATCCAGGACGTGCTCGCCGAGGTACTGCCCGCGCAGAAGGTCGAGGCCGTCCGGCTGCTGCAGTCCGAGGGCCGGGTGGTCGCGATGGTCGGCGACGGCGTCAACGACGCCCCCGCTCTGGCCCAGGCCGACCTGGGCCTGGCCATCGGCACCGGCACCGACGTGGCCATCGAGGCCTCCGACCTCACCCTGGTTTCCGGCGATCTGCGTTCGGCCGCCGACGCCATCGAACTGTCCCGTCGTACCCTTCGGACCATCAAGCAGAACCTGGTCTGGGCGTTCGCCTACAACGTCGCGGCGATCCCGCTGGCAGCCCTGGGCCTGCTCAATCCCGTCATCGCGGGAGCGGCGATGGCCCTGTCGAGCGTGTCCGTGGTGGCCAACGCCCTGCGCCTGCGCCGCTTCAACCCCGCGCGGCCGTGACATGCGGTGGTCAGAGAAGCGAGTCGACCGTGACCAGGGGGATGCCGTGGGCCTCGGCCACGTGGCCGTAGGTGAGGTGGCCGGCGTGGGTGTTGAGCCCCAGCGCCAGGGACGGGTCGTCGCGCAGAGCCTGCTGCCAGCCCTTGTCGGCCAGGTTGACGGCGTAGGGGAGCGTGACGTTGGTCAGGGCGAACGTGGAGGTGTTCGGGACCGAGCCGGGCATGTTCGCGACGCAGTAGAAGATCGAGTTGTGGACCCTGTAGGTCGGGTCCGCGTGGGTGGTGGCGCGGGAGTCCTCGAAGCATCCGCCCTGGTCGATCGCGATGTCGACGAGGACCGAGCCGGGCTTCATCCGGGCCACCAGCGCGTTGGAAATCAGGGTCGGGGCCTTGGCACCGGGGATCAGCACCGCGCCGATGACCAGGTCGGCCTGGAGGGCCTGCTGCTCGACGGTGTAGGCGTTGGAGACCAGGGTCTTGATCCGGCCCTGGTAGATCGCGTCGATCTGGCGGAGCCGGTCGACGCTCACATCGAGGATGGTCACGTCCGCGCCCATGCCGACGGCGATCTGCGCGGCGTTGAGGCCGGACACGCCGCCGCCGATGACAACGACCCTGGCGGGGGCCACGCCGGGCACGCCGCCGGGCAGCACGCCCCTGCCCCCGTTGAAGGCCATCAGGCTGTAGGCGCCGACCTGCGGAGCCAGCCGACCGGCGACCTCGGACATCGGGGCGAGCAGCGGCAGCGCCCGGTTGGGCAGCTGTACGGTCTCATAGGCGATCGCGGTGACGCCGGCGGCCAGCAGCGCGTCGGTGCACGGACGGGAGGCGGCCAGGTGCAGGTAGGTGAAGAGAGTCTGACCACGGCGCATCCGGTGGTACTCCTCGGCGACCGGCTCCTTGACCTTGAGGATCAGTTGGCCCTCGGCCCAGACCTGGTCGGCGGTGTCGAGGATCTTCGCGCCGGCCGCGATGAAGTCCTCGTCGGGGATGGCGGAGCCGAGACCCGCGCCCTGTTCGAGGAAGACCTCGTGGTCGTGGCGGACGAGTTCGTGCACTCCGGCCGGGGTGATCGCGACCCGGTACTCGTGGTTCTTGATCTCACGCGGAATTCCGACCTGCACGATGCCTCCCTCACTCATCCTGACCACCCTAGATTGCTCTTTGGATGACCTTTCTGGCCATGAGCAGCATGTATGCCGGAGTCGACGCTTCCTGACACAGTGTCAACGTTCTTGATCTTCGAATCCATGCCCCGCCCGGTGACGGGCCTGCGGGGGATGAAGATCAAAAGTTCGCGCCCGGGGGCGAACCGTGGTCGTGCGCCTGGCCGGGCGCAC
>JBDSTJ010000109.1:0-2705 GCA_039928335.1 Streptosporangiaceae bacterium
ACGGCAAGCCCACGGTCTCCACGACCGCCCTCTCCGAGATCCTCGCCAACCTCAGACCAGGCCAGTCCGTCAAGGTCGAGCTACGCCGCGGCGACCAGAAGCGCACCGTCGAGGTGACCCTGGGCGAACTCCCAGGCTCCTAGCTGTTTCTGAGATCGAGCCGAGATGACGGCGCTAACTCCCCCGAACCAGGACGCGACCAATCACGACGGTGAATAATGCCGCAGATTGGTTGTCAGAGGGGATCCTGGGATGTTCGGTGTGGTTCGGCCCTGTCGCCACGGGTTGTGCGCGACGTTGTTCAAAGAGTGGATGGCCCATCTGTGCGGTCTCTGCCTGACTCTGCGTGACGAGCACGGCCACGCGGCCCGGGTCGTCACCAACTATGACGGCCTGCTGGTCTCGGTGCTCACCGAGGCGCAGGCCCCGGAGCTGTCCCCGCACCGCAGGGCCGCCGCGTGCGCGTTCCGCGGGTTCAGGACCGCCGACGTGGTCACCGCCAGGGCCCAGGGCGCCCGGCTGGCCGCCGCGGTGTCCCTGCTGCTGGCCGCCGGCAAGACCCGCGACCATATCGAGGACCGCGACGGGCCGTACGCCAGGAGGATCGTCGCGGCCGGCGCGGGGCGGGTCGCCGGGCGTTGGGACGGCGCGGGCGGCCGGATGAGCGAGACGCTCGGCTTCGACGCCACGATCCTGCGGGACGCGGTGTTCCGGCAGACCGCATTGGAGCGCTCCGCGAGGCTGGGTCTGCTGGAACTCACCGAGCCGACCGAGACGGCCGTCGCCGCCGCGTTCGCGCACACCGCGGTCCTCGCCGGGCGGCCGGGCAACGCCGAGTCTCTGGCCGAGGCCGGCCGGTTCTTCGGGCGGCTGGCGCACCTGCTGGACGCGGTCGAGGATCTCTACGCCGACCACGAGGCCGGGGCGTACAACCCGCTGATCGCGACCGGAACGGGACTGACCGAGGCGCGGCGGCACTGCGACGACGCGCTGCACGGGCTGCGGCTCGCGCTGGCCGAGATCGAGTTCGACGACCCCCGCCTGGTCAAGGCCCTGCTGCGGCGCGAGGTCGGGCGGTCGGTGGACCGTACGTTCGCCGCCTACGGGCCGCCCGGGGAGTATCCGCCGCCGGGCCACTACCCCCCGCCGGACTATCCCGGGATGCCGCCGGGCGGGCCGCACCGGCCGAGCGGGTTCGACCTGTGCCTGGCGGGCGCGGCCGTGGGCTGTACCTGCGGCTTCTGGCGGCCGCCGTGGAGCCCCTACGCCAACCAGGGCTGCTCCGAGCGGTGCGTGTGCACCCGCCACTGCGACGGGTCGTGTGACGGCTGCGACTGCGGTTGCTGTGACTGCTGCAATGGCTGCGACTGCTGTGACTGCGGGTGTGGTTGCGACTGCTGACTTCACCGGCGAGCAAGCGTACGCTTGGTCGCCATGCGGACCTTCGCGGAGATGGTGCTGGCCCGGGCCGGCGACGAGCACCCCGGCCTGGTGGCCGGTGAGCAGACCCTGACCTGGGCCGAGGTCGTGCGCGCGGCGCGGGCCCGTCAGGGTCTGCTCAGGCAGTTCGCCGACCGGGCCGAGCCCCGGCAGGTGCACCTAGGGGTGCTGCTGGAGAACGTGCCGGAGTATGTGTTCTGGCTGACGGCCGCGGCCCTGGCCGGCGCGGTCGTCGTCGGGATCAACCCGACCCGGCGCGGTGCCGAGCTCGCCGCGGACATCGCGCACACCGACTGCGACCTGATCGTCACCGACGCCGCGCAGGCCGGCCTGCTGGGAGAGCAGGCCGTGCCGGTCCTGGTCATCGACTCGACTGGCTATGCCTCGGCCCTGCAGGCCGTGCCGGCCTGGGAACCCGCCGCCCCCGGGCCCGAGGACCGGCTGCTGTTGCTGTTCACCTCGGGCTCCACCGGCGCGCCCAAGGCCGTGAGCTGTTCGCAGGGCAGGCTCGCGATGATCGCCGAGATGGCGCCGTCGTTCGGGATCGACCGGGACGCGGTGACCTACCTGGCGATGCCGCTGTTCCACGGGAACGCGATCATGGCCAACCTGGCCTTCGCCGTGCGGGCCGGGGCGACCGTCGTGTTGCGGCGCAGGTTCTCGGCCTCGGGCTTCCTGCCGGACGTGCGCCGGCACGGCGTCACCTACTTCAACTACGTCGGCCGGGCCCTGGCCTACATCCTGGCGACCGGCGACAGCGGCCCGTCGACGCTGCGGTTCGCCTTCGGCACCGAGGCGTCCGCGCAGGACATGTCCGCGTTCGCCGACCGGTTCGGCTGCCGGGTCATCGAGGGCTACGGGTCCAGCGAGGGCGCGGTCGCGATCCGCAGGACGCCGGAGACCCCCAAGGACAGCCTCGGCCTGCCCCAGCACGGCATCGACGTCGTGATCCTGGACCCCGCGACCGGTGCCGAGTGCCCGCGTGCCCGGTTCGACTCCCAGGGGCTTCTCCTGAACAGCGAGGCCATCGGTGAGATCGTCGGCCTCAACACCCGGTTCGAGGGCTACTACAACAACGCCGAAGCCGACGCCCAGCGGCTCCGCGACGGCCGCTACTGGAGCGGCGACCTCGGCTACCGGGACGAGTCCGGGTTCTTCTACTTCGCCGGGCGAAGCGCGGACTGGCTGCGGGTCGACAGTGAGAACTTCGCGGCCGCGCCGGTCGAGCGGATCCTGTCGCGGTGGGACCCGGTGGTGATGTGCGC
>JBDSTJ010000110.1:0-3646 GCA_039928335.1 Streptosporangiaceae bacterium
CACCGGCCGGGCCCGGCTGACGCTGCTCGCTCCGCCCGTCAGGCCAGACCGGGGTCGGTGGGGAAACGGTCCCAGACCCGGTGGTCTCCGAGGAGGCCGGTGAGCTGGGCGAGGACCTCCTCGCCGTCGTCGCCGAGGAGAACGCCTGGCGCGTCGGTGGAGATGCCCGCGGCAGCCAGGGCCTCGGCGGCGGTGGCCCAGCCGCCGATCGCCTTGGCGTGCCGGTAGGCCTCGGTGAGCATCAGGACCACCCGCGGGTCCACGCCCGTACCGGCGCCGTTTCCAGCCTTGGCGTCCCTGGCGCCGTAGGCGTCCTTGCCGGGCGCGGGTGCGCCGGCCAGCAGGAGCGCGTCGAACTCCACGGACCGGGCGGTGGCGAAGGTGCGCTGCACGGTGACGGGCTCGGCGTCCGTTCCGAGTGCTCCGCCGGTCGGTGCGATGATCAGCGGGACCATGTCGCCGTCGAGCACGGCCTGTCGTACCGCCCGGACGGCGGACAGGTCGCTGTCGGGGCCCGTGATGATCCCGATGACCCGTCCGGTCGTCGGCCAGGTCTTTCCGAGCTGGGACAGGGCGGGACTCGGCTCCACCACGGCCGGCGTTCCGGTCGGGGCGGGCAGACCGAGGCCTTCGGCGACCTGGGCGCACAGGTAGGGGTCGATCTCGGCGAGCACCGTCAGGTTGCGCTCCCTGATGGGCTGTTCCCACACCTTGCTGAGCTCGAAGGTGTAGGCGGCGATGACATGTTCGCGTTCGACCGGGGTCAGGCTGAGCCAGAACAGGCGGGCCTGGCTGAAGTGGTCGGCGAAGGAGGCGGGGGCCTCGCGGACCTTGGTCGCCGCCGGCACCGCCACGGGCGTCTCCGTGTACCCGCCGTCGCCGGCTCCCGCGACGAAGGGGCAGCCGCCGTCGAGGGAGTTGGGCTTGTACGGTGCCGCCCCGGAGTGGACGGCGGTCTGGTGCATACCGTCCCGCAACATGTCGTTGACCGGGGCGTGCGGGCGGTTGATCGGGAGCTGGGCGAAGTTCGGGCCGCCCAGGCGGCTGATCTGGGTGTCGAGGTAGGAGAAGAGCCGGCCGGTCAGGAGCGGATCGTCGGTGATGTCGATGCCGGGCACGAGGTGGCCGGGGTGGAAGGCGACCTGCTCGGTCTCGGCGAAGTAGTTGGTCGGGTTGGCGTTCAGGGTGAGCAGCCCGACCGGCTGGACCGGTGACAGTTCCTCGGGTACGAGCTTGGTGGGGTCGAGCAGGTCGATGCCCTCGAAGGTCTGGTCCGGGGTGTCGGGGAAGGCCTGGACGCCCAACTCCCATTGCGGGAAGGCGCCGGCCTCGATCGCGTCGGCCAGATCGCGCCGGTGGAAGTCGGGGTCGGCACCGTTGATGAGCTGGGCCTCCTCCCACATCAGGGAGTGCACGCCGGCCTTGGGCTTCCAGTGGAACTTCACCAGCACGGTGTCGCCCTCGGCGTTGACCAACCGGAAGGTGTGGATGCCGAAGCCCTCCATCGTCCGGTAGGACCGGGGCAGGCCGCGGTCGGACATGTTCCAGATCGTGTGGTGGGTCGCCTCGGTGTGCAGGGACACGAAGTCCCAGAACGTGTCGTGCGCACTGGCCGCCTGCGGGATCTCCCGGTCCGGGTGTGGTTTGCCGGCGTGGATGACGTCGGGGAACTTGATCGCGTCCTGGATGAAGAACACCGGGATGTTGTTGCCGACCAGGTCGTACACGCCCTCGGTGGTGTAGAACTTCGTCGCGAACCCACGGGTGTCCCGGACCGTGTCGGCAGAGCCCCGTGAACCCAGGACCGTGGAGAACCGTACGAAAACCGGTGTCTCGACGTCCTTGCCCAGGAACGCCGCCTTGGTGATCTTCGAGGCGGAGCCGTACCCCTTGAACACGCCGTGGGCCGCCGCGCCCCGTGCATGCACCACCCGTTCGGGGATGCGCTCGTGGTCGAAATGCGTGATCTTCTCGCGCAGGTGGTGGTCCTGGAGCAGGACGGGTCCGCGTGGACCGGCCTTCAGAGAGTGGTCGGTGTCGGGCAGCCGCAGGCCCTGCGCGGTGGTCAGGAACTTCCCGCCCTGGGCGTTGGCCGCCGGGGCGACGCCGTCGTGCTGGCCGGTCGGCGTCCGCGGCTCGGGACCGCGCTGGTCCGGCTTGGGCGGCAGCGGGCCGCGCGGCTCGGTGGGCTCGGCGACCGGGGGGCTCTGGCTGCCCGGACGTCCCGGAATCTCCACCGAGGTCTCCTCGGTCACAGCGTCGACGATCTTGCTGACTGTGGACTTCGCCGAATTCTTCTTCCCCACGGATCTTCCCCTCGTTGATCACAGCGATGATTCAGGGCAGTCCCGATCGGTCCCAGGTGCCAATCAGGGTGATACTACCTAGAGTATGCACATGAATACCTATCGTTACCGCCTGGGAGGTGGCTGTACCCCCGGAGCGGAGACTCACTCGCGCTCGGCGAGATATACCGAATTTTGACGTTATGTCGGTTGTTTGTGGGCAGGGCTGAGTCATCTGAGGATGACTGAGCCGTGAGAGGACGAACACCGTGAGCGGTCCGTGGCGCCTGCAGGTCGAGAGCGAGTTCGTCGCCGCGGTGGAGTCCGGGTGCCTTGATCTTCCCTGGCCAGGTTCGGGCAGGACCCGGCAGCGCTGGGAGGCCTTGTCCTCGCTGGCCCAGCGCGACCTGTCCCTCGCCAGGCTGAGCGAGGGACACGCGGACGCGCTGGCGATTCTCACCGAACTCGGCGGCCCCGCGCCCTCGCCGGGCAGCCGGTGGGGCGTGTGGGCGGCACAGCCTCCGGGACCTTCGCTCTCGGCCGGGCAGGCGGACGGCACCTGGCGGCTGAGCGGCACCAAGCAGTACTGCTCGGGAGCGCGGATCTGTACGCACGCGGTCGTGACGGCGCAGGCACCCGACGGCCCCCGGCTCTTCGCCGTCCCGACCGAGGCGCTGGACCCGGCGGCCGACAGCTGGCCGGCGACCGGTATGGCGGCCAGCGACACCCTGGACGTCCGCTTCCACGAGATCGCAGCCGAGCCGGTGGGGCCGGTCAACGGGTATGTGGAACGGCCCGGCTTCCACCAGGGCGGGGCCGGTGTCGCCGCCTGCTGGTACGGCGGTGCGCGGGGCGTGGGGCAGACCCTGCTGGCAGCAGCGGGGGAGCGGGACGTGGGGCCGCATGCCCTGGCCCATCTCGGCGCCGTCGACGTGGCGCTGCGAACGGCCCGGACCGCCCTGGCACGGGCGGCCGAGGAGATCGACGCCGATCCCCAGGACCTGAAGGACACGGGACGGCTGCGGTCGCTGCGGCTCAGGGCCCTCATCGAAGCGGTGTCCACCGACGTCATGAACCGGGTGGGCCGGGCACTGGGCGCGGGGCCGCTCGGTCACGACGGGCCGCACGGGCGCCGGGTCGCCGACCTCACGGTCTACCTGCGCCAGCACCACGCCGAAAAGGACCACGCCGCTCTGGGCGCTCTGGTCGCCGAGCACGGGACCGACTGGTGAGCAACGCGATCGACGCACCGGGCACGCCGGAAGTCCAATGGCGGGCCTGGCCGGGGCTGCGCGAACTTCCCGTGCTCGACCACCGTGACTGGCGCAGCGTCGTGGTCGTCGCCGCCCATCCCGACGACG
>JBDSTJ010000111.1:0-5955 GCA_039928335.1 Streptosporangiaceae bacterium
CGTCGGGGAAGTCCCCCATCGCGTCGACGCCGTCGGCGACGAGGTCCCACAGCTGCTCCGCGGATGCCGCTCCCCCCGGATACCGGCAGGCCATCCCCACGATCGCGATCGGCTCGCCGGACCCCGCCACGGCCAGGGCGGTGGCCGGGGCCGGGGCCTCGCCGCTGAGCCGGATTCCCAGCTGGGCGGCGACGGCCGCCGGAGTCGGATGGTCGAACACGAGCGTCGCTGGCAGCCGCAGCCCCGAGAGCGCCGACAGCCGGTTGCGCAGCTCGACCGCCGTCAGCGAGTCGAAGCCCAGGTCCTTGAACGTGGCACCGGCGCGCACCCCGCCCGGCGACCGGTGACCCAGCACTCCGGCCGCGGCCGCCGACACGACCTCCTCCAGCACCGCCTGCCGCCCGGCCGGGTCGAGCCCGGTCAGCCGGGCCGCCAGCGCCGAGGTCCGCTCGCCGCCGCCGGCGGCCGTCCGCCGCCTGGCGGCAGCCGCGAACGAGCGGAGCGGAGCCGGCAGTGTGTGCGCGGCCCGGGCGGCGAGGACGCCGCGGTCCAGGTCGACCGCCAGCAGGTGCGGCCGGTCCTGCCGGCACGCCGCGTCGAGGAGCGCCAGCGCCTGCCCGGTGGGAAGCGGCGTGTTGCCCGAGCGGTCCACCCGGGCCAGGTCGGTGTCGCTCAGGTGCCCGGTCATACCGCTGGCGTCAGCCCACAGGCCCCACCCGATCGACACCGCGGGCAGCCCGGCGGCGTGCCGCTGGTCGGCGAGCGCGTCGCAGACGGCGTTGGCCGCCGCGTAGTTACCCTGCCCGGGGCCGCCCAGGCAGGCCGCGGCCGAGGAGAACATCACGAACAGGTCGAGGGGCAGGTCCGCCGTGGCCGCATGCAGGTTCAGCGCCCCGGTGGCCTTCGCGCCCCACACCGCGGCCAGCTGCTCCGCCGACAGCGAGGTGATCACCGCGTCGTCCAGCAGCCCGGCAGCGTGGATCACGCCCGACAGCCGATGCGCCGCGACCAGCTCACCGACCGCCACCGCGTCGGCGACGTCGACGGCCACCACAGCGACGTGCGCACCCAGCCCGACCAGGGTCCTGGTCAGCTCGTCGGCTCCCGGGGCCGCCGGGCCGCGCCGGCTCGCCAGGACGAGCCTGCGCACACCCCAGGTCCGCACCAGATGCTCGGCGACCAGGCCGCCGAGCACCCCGGTACCGCCGGTGATCAGCACAGCGCCGTCGGGGTCGAGCGCCGGCGGCTCGCCGTCCTCGGCGACGACTCCGGCCAGCCGTGGAACGAGGAGTTGACCGGCCCGGAGCGCCAGCTGGGGCTCCCCGCTCCCGACGGCCCGCCGCACACTCCCGGCGTCCACCTCCTCATCGACGTCGAGCAGAACGAACCGGTCCGGGTTCTCGGTCTGGGCACTGCGCAGCAGACCCCACACGCCCGGCGCACCCCGGGTGACCAGGACGAGCCGGGCGTCGGCGAGGCGTGGCTCGGCCAGCCACCGCTGCACCAGACCCAGCACCTGCGCCACACCGGTCAGCTCATCGCCGTCGGCAACCGGAACGCCGGTCACCACGACCGTGGGCGCGTCGGTGTCGAGCGCCCCGATCAGCGCGTCGAGATCCTGGTGACAAGCCCCAAGGCCCAGTTCGTCGGGACCGATGACCGCCCAGCCGCCGGTGGCGGCAGGCTCGGCCGTCGGCGGGAGCGCCGCCCAGTCCAGGGCGTACAGTCCCGGGACCGCATGCAGTCGACCAAGGTCGGCCGGCCGGGTGACGACCGCGTCGACCGTGAGCACGGGCACACCGGCCGTGTCGGCAGCCGCGATCCGCAGCCCGCGTTCGCCGTCCTGGTCCAGTGGCGACAGCCGGACCCTGAGCGTGGTCGCGCCGCCAGCCCAGAGCGAGACACCCGTCCAGGCGAACGGCAGCCGCACCCCGTCGCCGCTGTCGTCTCGGTCGTCGAGCAGCAGACCCGGGTGCAGGAGGGCGTCGAGCAGCGCCGGGTGGACGCCGAACCCGCCGGGGTCGCCCGCGGCAGTGGGCAGCGACACCTCGGCCAGCAGGTCGTCCCCGTCCCGCCAGGCCGCCCGGACGCCCTGGAAGGCGGGACCGTACCCGTATCCTGCGGCTGCCGCCCGCTCGTAAAGATCATCGACCCGGATCGGCACCGCGCCCGGCGGCGGCCAGGCGCCCTGGGGCCCCCGGGGCGGGGCGGCGGCCTCGGCGGTCAGTACGCCGACCGCGTGGCACACCCATCCCTCGCCGGGCCGCCGGGAGTGCACCCGCACCTCACGCCGCCCGGCCTCGTCCGCCGCGCCGACCCCGACCTGCACCTGGACTCCGCCCGTCGCCGGGAGTACCAGCGGCGTCCGCAGGACCAGCTCCGCCACGCCCGCGCACCCGACCTCGTCTGCGGCCCGCAACGCCCACTCCACCAGGGCCGCCCCGGGCACCAGGACGGTGCCCTGGACCTGGTGTTCGGCGAGCCAGGGATGGCTCTGCACCGACAGCCGCCCGGTGAGCAGGTGCGTGCTCTCCTCGGCCAGCTCCACCGCCGCGCCCAGCAGCGGATGCTCCGCGGACACAAGCCCGAGGCTGACGGGGTCACCGCTCTGCCCGGCGATGCCCTCCTGCCAGTACCGCTCACGCTGGAACGCATAGGTCGGCAGGTCGACCGTGCGCGGAGCAGGGTCGCGGGAGAACCAGCCGGTCCAGTCGACGCTCGCGCCGACGGCGAAGGCCTGGCCCAGCGACCGGGCGACCTGGACGAGGTCGCCTTGGTCGCGCCGCAGGGTCGGGACGGTGGCAGCGTCGATCCCGGCCTGCTCGAACGTCTCCTGCATGCCGAGGGTGAGCACCGGATGCGGGCTCGCCTCGACGAAGACCCGGTATCCGTCGGCGAGGAGCGCCCGGACGGTGTCGGCGAACCGCACGGGCTGCCGCAGGTTCTCCACCCAGTAGCCGGTGCCGAGTTCGGCGGCGTCCGTACGGGTCCCGGTGACCGTCGAGTAGAACGCGATGTCCGTCGCGACCGGCCGTACTCCCGCCAGCACCTCGGTCAGCTCCGCCCTGATCTGATCGACCTGGGGACCGTGCGAGGCGTAGTCCACCTCGATCAGCCGGGCCCGCAAACCCTCGGCCTGCGCGCGTTCCACCACGGCCGTGATCTGGCCGGGCGGCCCGGACACCACCACGGAGCCCGGCCCGTTCACGGCCGCGACCACTGCCTCGCCGGTGGCCGTTGCCTGGGCGATGAGCTGGCAGGCGTGCTCCGGGCTGGTGCCCAGCGAGGCCATCGCCCCGCCGCCCGCGAGCGTCCGCAACGCACCGCTCCGCAACGCCACGATCCGCGCCGCGTCCGCCAACGACAGAACGCCCGCCACGCAGGCTGCGGCAATCTCGCCCTGCGAGTGACCGACCACCGCTGCCGGCACCACTCCGTGGCTCGCCCATACCGCCGCCAGGGACACCATCACCGCCCACAACACCGGCTGGACCACCTCCACCCGACCCAACTCCGTGCCGTCACCCCGCAGGACCTCGGTCAACGACCAGTCCACGTACGGGTCCAGAGCCTGCTCGCACTCGGCGATCCTCGACGCGAACACCGGCGAGGACTCCCACAGCTCGGCACCCATCCCGGCCCACTGCGAACCCTGGCCGGGAAACACCAGGACCGGGCCGAGGCCGACTCCCCCGGCCGGCCGGCCCAGCTCGACGACCGCAGGATGCGCCTCGCCTGAGGCGAGCGCGTTCAGGCCTGCCAGCGACTCGGCCGGGTCGCCGCCCACCACGACCGCGCGGTGGTCGAACACCGACCGGCTGGTGGCCAGGGACCAGCCCACCGCCGCGGCCGACAGCCCCGGCTCACCGGCCACCCGTTCCGCCAGGGCCGCCGCCTGCGCCCGCAGTGCCGCACCGCTGCGCGCCGACACCACCCACGGCGTCACGCCGTCCTCCTGCGCCGGTGCGGCGGGTACGGGTTCGGCCGCTGCCTCTTCCAGGATCAGGTGGGCGTTCGTCCCGGACATCCCGAACGCCGAGACCCCGGCCCGGCGGGGATGCGCGCCACGGTCCCACCCGACCTGGCCGGTCAGCAGCCGCACGGTTCCGGCGGACCAGTCGACATGGGAGGACGGCTCGTCCACGTGCAGCGTCGCCGGCAGCACCCCGTGCCGCATCGCCATGACCATTTTGATGACGCCCGCCACCCCGGCCGCGCCCTGGGTGTGCCCGATGTTGGACTTGAGCGACCCCAGCCACAGCGGCCGGTCCGCCGGCCGGTCCCGGCCGTAGGTGGCCAGCAGGGCCCCGGCCTCGATCGGGTCGCCCAGGCGGGTGCCCGTCCCGTGCGCCTCCACCACGTCGACCTCGGCGGGCGACAGCCCCGCGGCGGTGAGCGCCTGCCGGATCACCCGCTCCTGCGCGGGGCCGTTCGGCGCGGTCAGCCCGTTACTGGCCCCGTCCTGGTTGACCGCGGAGCCGCGGATCACCGCGAGCACCTGATGGCCGTTCCGGCGGGCGTCCGACAGGCGCTCGAGCAGCAGCAGGCCCGCCCCCTCGGCGAAGGCCGTTCCGTCGGCGGCCTCCGCGAACGGCTTGCAGCGCCCGTTCGCGGCCAGCCCGCGCTGCCGGGAGAACTCGGTGTACATGGCGGGGGTGGACATGACCGTGACGCCGCCCGCGAGCGCGAGCGAACACTCGCCCTGGCGCAGCGCCTGGCAGGCCAGATGGATCGCGACCAGCGACGACGAGCAGGCGGTGTCCACCGAGACCGCGGGCCCTTCCAGCCCCAACGTGAACGACACCCGGCCGGACAGCACGCTCAGCGCGTTGCCGGTCACCAGATAACCCTCGGCAGCCGGGTCGGGACGAGCCCCGCCGAACCCGGGAAGACCCGCGCCGGCGTACACAGCCGTCGGGGTCGTCCGCAGCGAGACGGGGTCCAGGCCCGCTCGTTCCAGCGCCTCCCAGGAGACCTCGAGCAGCAGCCGCTGCTGCGGTTCCATCGCCAGCGCCTCACGCGGGCTGATCCCGAAGAAGCCCGCGTCGAAGCGGTCCGCGTCGTACAGGAAACCGCCCTCGCGGACATAGCTGGTGCCGGGGTGGTCGGGGTCGCCGTGGTAGAGGGCGTCCAGGTCCCAGCCGCGGTCGGCCGGGAAGTCCCCGATCGCGTCCCCGCCGGCGGCGACCAGATCCCACAGCTGTTCGGGCGAGGCCGCCCCGCCCGGAAAACGGCAGGCCATGCTGACCACGGCCACCGGCTCCTGGTCTCGCTCCTCGGCCTCGCGCAGGCGCTGGCGGGTCTGTCCGAGGTCGGTGGTGACCCGCTTCAGGTACTGGCGGAGCTTCTCTTCGGTGCCCGACATCACTTCTCACTCTCTGTCCGCACGGTCACAGCTCTCGGTCGATCAACTGGAAGATCTCGTCGTCGGACGCGGCGTCGAGGGAGTCGAAACCGGCCCGGCCTCCGTTCAGGGTCGCCAGCAGCCCGTTGAGCCGCCGGGCGACCCTGCCGCGCTCCTCCTCGTCCAGCGAGATCGTGGTGAGGACGCCTTCGATCCGGCCCAGCTCGCTCAGCAGCGGGTCGACGGCGTCCGCCGGTTCGGCTGGTTTCCCGCCGGGGGCCAGCAGCCGGTGCAGATGGTCGGCCAGCGCGGCGGCCTCCGGATGGTCGAAGACGAGGGAGGCCGGCAGGCGCAGCCCGGTGGCCGCGGCGAGACGGTTGCACAGCTCCACCGCCGAGAGGGAGTCGACACCCAGCTCCTTGAAGGTGTCGTCGGGACGGATGGCGTCGGCGTGGGCGTGGCCGAGGACCGTGGCCACGTGGGTGCGCACCACGGTCAGGAGGGTGTGCCGCTGTTCGGCCGGAGACTGGGCGGCCAGCCGGGCGGCCAGGTCCCCTGGCCGGGCGGTGCCCGCGGCGGTCCGGCGCGGCGTGCCCCGGGCGGTGGCGGCC
>JBDSTJ010000112.1:0-5086 GCA_039928335.1 Streptosporangiaceae bacterium
TTCCGCCCACCCCTACTCAGGAGACCCGATGAAAGCACCTCTCAGCCGGCGCGGTTCCGCCGCGGCCCTGGCCCTCGCGGCCGGCGCGTTCGCCGTGGCCGGCCCCGCACCGGCCGCGCTCGCCGACGTGACGCCGATCTCGCCCGCGCTCACCTTCGATGACTGCCCCACGGCGGCCCAGCTCCCGGCCGGTGCCGACCCGATCTTCTGGCAGTGCAACGTGGTGGTGATCGTCGGTGGCCGGCTGCAGCTCGGCCGGATCGACCAGAAGATCACCAGCCCGATCCGGATGACCTTCGCCAACGGCTTCGACCCGGTCACGCTGGAGGAGCAGTTCGTCTTCACCCCGCTCAAGGGCGACCCCGTGCGGGTCGACGGCGGGATCTTCGGCATCCCCGGCACGGACTTCCTGCCGCTGCTCCAGGTCTCCGCGCAGCCGCAGTTCGCGGTCGACCCGGTGTCCGCGCCGCCGGACGCGCCGAACGTCGCCTACCGGATGAAGCTGAAGATCAAGACGATCAACCAGCTGCTCGGCGACACCTGCTACATCGGCTCGGCGGAGTCCCCGGTCACCCTGAACCTGACCTTCCTCACCACCGACCCGCCGGCGCCCAACAAGCCGATCTCGGGTTCGCCGATCGAGGCCCACCCCGACGACCCGAACGTCTTCGCCTCGCGTCTGGTCGACAACGCCTTCAGCGTCCCGAAGTCCACGGGCTGCGGTCCGTGGGGCCTGTTCAACCCGGTCGCCGACCTCCGGGCGGGGCTGCCCGCCAAGGCCGGCACCAACACGGCCATCTTCGACACCCAGACCAAGTGGCGCGGCTACGCCGACCCGACCCTGACCGGCACCCTCAAGTCGCTGAAGAACCTCACCCCCCAGCAGGCCCGAGTCGCCCTCAAGGCCAAGGCCAAGGCAGCTCAGAAGGCCCGCTGATTCCCACCCCGATCCACGCCGTCCCCGTCGAGGGGGCCGCCCGTCCACCCCGGGGCGGCCCCCTCGACGACCTTCAGCGAACGCGCTCGGGGTCAGCGGTCACCTGTCGCCGGCCAGCCCGTCAGTGCAGAGCGGTGAGGAGCTTGTCGCCCAGGTCATGACCGCGCCCGGCGACAGCCACGAGGGGCACCTGATGGGGACCGAGCACGGCGGTGCGCTGAGCCCAGCCGACGACGGAGCCATGCGCGTCGAGCAGGAGCTTGACCCCCAGCCGGATGAGACGGGTGCGGTCGTCGTCCGTGGCCGCAGCCGCGGCCCGCCGGTAGGCGTCGGTATCGGTGATCAGCAGGTGCGTGACGTTGTCGAAGTGGTCTCCGGCGGCCTGCACAAGGGCCGGAACGTTGTTCTTGACGGCGAGGAGCTTGCCGCCGAGCGTGGTCGTCAGAGCCTGGAGCCACCGGTAGGCCTCCAGCGCCTCATCAGAGCCGCCGATCACCAGCCGGGTGGCCGCGTCGACCGCGAGGAGCTGCGCGGGCGGAGCGGGAGCGCCCAGCGCGGCGACGGTCCCCCACGCGCTCACGGCATGGGTCGCGGTGTTCGTGCGCTGGTACTGGTAGAGACCGGTCGCTTCGATCAGACGACGACGCCATCGCAGGTTACCGAGATCGGGCACCCAGAGATCCTCACAGGTGTCCTCGTAGTACCAGTACACACGACCACCACTCTCCATCCGAGTAACGACAGCGCCACCCACAATGGAGCAGCTCATGGCAGAACAATCCACCCGGAACCACGGACCGGTCTCCCCCACGCCCGCGCTGACGTCAATGGCCGTCCGGGAGGCCGCCGCTGTGGTGATCTCCATCGCCACGGCCAACCTGCCGATCCTCAAAAGCGCGGTGGCCGATGGTCGCCGACGAGTGCGGTGAGCGAGCGAATGTCCGATGGCGGCGTCGAACTGCCATCCGCCGAGATCGAGGCCCTGGACGCCAGGTGGTCATCCTGCTGGACCCCGGGCGAGGTCGCACAGCACCTGGCCGGGATCTCCACGCCCTGGTACGTGGCGGCGGGCTGGGCGCTGGACCTGTTCCGGGGCACCCAGACGCGGGAGCACGGCGACATCGAGATCGCGGTGCCCGCCGCGCACTTCCCCGAGATCCGCGACCGCTTCCCCGGGTACGCCTTCGACGCGGTCGGCGATGGCCGCATCTGGGAGGACGCCGCACCGGAGATGCTGGCCGTCACACACCAGACCTGGCTGCGCGACCGTGCCACGGGCGACTACCTGCTCGACGTCTTCCGCGAACCGCATGACGGGGAGACCTGGATCTGCCGGCACGACACGACGATCCGGTTTCCCCACAGCGACATCGTCCACCGCACCCCGGACGGCGTCCCGTACCTGGTGCCCGAACTGGTCCTGCTGTTCAAGGCCAAACGCACCCGTCCCAAGGACCAGGGAGATTTCGCCTCGACCCTCCCGCACATGACCCCACTCCAACGCCAGTCCCTGGCCGAACTCCTCACCCGCGCCTACCCGGGACACCCCTGGCTCGCGGACCTGTGAATCCGCCTCCGCCACTCCCTGCCGACTGCGAGGCGGCGAGGCGGCGAGCGCGAGCAGGGCCAAGGGCAGCACAACCTCATGATCGGAACTACCGCGGCCCCCGACCCGCTCATAAGGGTGTGGCTGAGCAGCTACACCGGCCGCTCATCCGGTCCAGTCCCGGGCGACCGTGGCAGGCCGGGCGTTCCGCTCGGCGAGGGTCTGGAAGCCGTCCAGTGTCGGCCCGGCCGCCTCGGGCGCGGTGATCGAGACCGCCAAGCCCGCATCCGTCCGGTCGTAGGTGAAGGTCAGGAACGCACAGCACTGCTGCTCGGCCGCGAACAGCTCGCGGGCCTCGGCCTCCTGGCCCGCGTCGACCGTGAACGTCAACCGCAGGTGCAACGGTTCGCGTTCCACCGCGGCGAGGTGTTCGGCGAACAGGGCCTCGAACTCGGTCAGGCGGTCGACCATGCTGTTCGGCGACAGGGTGCACATGATCGGCGGATCGGTATCGGCCATCGTCGGCTCCTCCCGGCCGCCCCGGCGGCGGCCACCCCTCGACGGTAAGTCTGTACCTGGGTATCGGATGCAAGCCACCCGCGCCGGTCTGCGGCGGGGTGAACCCAGGGGTCTTAACTGCCGAAGGTAGTAGTAGGCGGCCAGGGCCGACAGCCAATTTTGACTCTGGCCTGGCTCCTCGATGAGCGTTCTGCCGGGGTTGACGTGGGCGTTCTGCCGGAACCCTCACGGGCATCCTGCCGGTCAATGAGATCAAAAGTCCGGAAAGTGTCGGCACCCCGGGGTAGAAATGAGGATGTGACTCCCAGCAGCGACCCCCGCGAGGACGAGACCTGCAAGCGCTTCGTTCTCCCTGCCCTCGAACAGGCAGGGTGGAGCAGAGAACAGATCAAGGGCCAGTACCGGATCAATCCCGGACGGATCCAACCGACGGCTCGTCGGCACCGCCAGGAACGCCCCCTGATCGCCGACTATCTGCTGGAGTACTCCGACGGCCTGCCGCTGGCCGTCCTCGAGGCCAAGCGCTCCCGACGCGACCCCGCCGCCGGCTTCGAGCAGGTGAAGCGTTACGCGAGACTGCTGGATGTGCCCTTCGCCTACACCACCAACGGAAAGCGGACGATCGAGATCGACTCCCGCACCGGCCTGGTCCGGGAGATCGACGAGTTCCCCTCGCCCGAGGAGCTCTGGGCGCGCTACCGCGCAGACCGCGGCCTTACCGAGGACTCCCAGGCGGTGCTGGCCTCTTCTCCGTTCAACCAGAATGTCCGCAACTGGGACAACACCCCGAAGGAGCCGCGCTACTACCAGCGCAACGCGATCAACCGGGCGGTCCAGGCCATCGCCAAGGGCGACCGGCGTCTCCTTCTGGTCCTCGCCACGGGAACCGGCAAGACGCTGGTCGCCGCCCAGATCATCGCGAAACTGTGGAATGCGAACTGGCCGGGCGGCCGCCGTCCCCGAGTGCTGTACCTCGCCGACCGCAACCTCCTCGTCGACCAGCCCAAGGGCGACTACTTCGTCAAGATGTTCAAAGAGGCCGTCCACAAGATCACCGGCGGTAACGCGCTGACGAGCCGGAACATCTACTTCGCCCTCTACCAGTCGCTCGTCCAGAGCGGCGAAGCAGAGCCCCTGTACAAGAAGTACGACCGGGACTTCTTCGATCTGATCGTCGTCGACGAGTGCCACCGGGGCAGCGCCACCGAGGGCTCACAGTGGCGCGAGATCCTCGATCACTTCGAAGGGGCCGTCCAGCTGGGACTGACGGCCACCCCGGTGAACAGGAAGACCGCCGACACCTATGCCTACTTCGGCGAGCCGATCTACACCTACTCCCTCGCCCAGGGCGTCCAGGACGGCTTCCTCGCCCCCTACCGGGTCCGCAACGTCCGCCTCGACCTCGACCTGTTCGGTTGGCGGCCCGACGAGGGCCAGCTCGACATGTACGGCCGCGAGATCCCCGACGGGCTGTACGGCCAGAGGGACTTCGAGCGGATCGTGGCGGTCCTCGACCGCACCGAGGCGGCGGCCCGCTATCTGACGGAGTACTTGCACAAGACCGACCGCATGGCCAAGACCATCGTCTTCTGCCAGACGAAGGAGCACGCCCAGCGCATGGTGCACGCTCTGCACAACGCCAACGCCGATCTGTCCCGCCGGTACGGCAACTCCTACGTCTTCCGGATCACCTCCGACGACGGCGACGCCGGCCTGGCACTCCTCGATGAGTTCCGCGACGCCGGCACCGAGGCCCCGGTGATCGCGGTGACCGCCAAGCTGCTGTCGACGGGCATCGACATCCCGACCGTCCGCAACATCGTGCTCTTCCGGGTGATCAGGTCGCTGCCGGAGTTCAAGCAGACGATCGGCCGGGGCACCCGCCTGTCACCCGAGACGGGCAAGTTCGCCTTCGACATCATCGACTTCGTGGAAGCCACCAGACTGTTCTATGACCCCGAGTTCGACGGTCCCCCGATCCGGCGGCTGCGCGACGAGACCGACGTCGAGGGCAACATCGTCACCACGGTCGCCGAGGACCTCACCGACACCGACCTTGACCCCGATCCCGACACGGTGGCCGA
>JBDSTJ010000113.1:0-11399 GCA_039928335.1 Streptosporangiaceae bacterium
CTGGAGCCGGACGTCCTTGACGGTGGCCCGGTTGGTGATGTTGGGGGTCCAGGTCCAGATCACGTTGTCGGCGTCGACGCTGCGGAAGGTCTCGACGATGTGCCGCCAGGACCTGATCAGATCTCCCGGCACGTTGTCGAAGGTCGCGGCCTTCTCCGTCTTGGCCGTCGCGCCCGGCGTGTTCACCTGGCCCCAGGCGTACCAGTAGCCGTTGAACTCGTGGGCGTAGCTGATCGCGACGGGGATGTTCGACTGCTTGACCGCGAGTGCGAACTCCCGGAGGTAGTCATCGCTCTGCCCCGCGCCGATGCTCCGCATCGAGGTCTGTGGAGTCTCCCACTCGATCCACGGGACCGCGCCGGTCTCCCAGACCGACTTCATGGTCTTGATGTCGAACGCGCTGTCCCAGGCCAGATAGACCTTGACCAGGTTCGGGGCCTTGCCGACCTTGGAGGCGTAGGTCTTCAGCGGCTGGATCGCGTCCGGGACGCCGGGCAGCGCGACGCCGAAGTACTTCTCCTCTGGCGCCACCAGCGGTTTCATGTCGATCGGGAACGTGAGTTTGGCCGCCCCGACGTCCTTGTTGGGGTCGGCCGAACGCGACGGCGGGCCGTAGTCGGTGCCGGAGCAGCCGGTGAGGACCAGGACCGCGGCGAACGGTAGGGCGAGCAGACCGATGATGCGTGCGGAAATCGTCATGCGCTGGTGACCTCCATCCGGGGCTGCACGAGGATCCGGGCGACGATCACGAGGTCGAACAGGCCGGCGCCGAGCAGCAGGGCGAAGTCCGGCGGGTACATGACCATGGTCCGCCAGAACGCCACGCCCGCCCAGAGCAGGGCCGTGCCGCCGCTCCAGCCGATCACGCCGATCCAGAACCGCCGGTGCTTGTTCTTCTTGCCCGCACTCGCCGAGCCGCTGGGCTGCCAGCCCATCTGTCGGCCGCGCAGGAAGTCCGCGAGCGCGAAGACGTGCGCCCAGCCGTAGACGACCCGGACCGCCCAGGCCTCCAGCCGGTAGGGCGCGCGGTGCCAGAGCGGGAAGATCAGGGTGCTGTAGATGATCGACGGGATCACCCAGAGCGTGTACTCGTACCGCAGGAAACCGGGCACCGCGAGGAGCAGGAAGATCGGAATGGCCGGGGCGGTGAAGGTGAACGCGGCCGTGTGGGCGTAGTGCAGAACCCCCGAGACGTACGACAGCCGCGTGGTCAGGCTCATCTTGGTGGCCCAGAACTTCTTGTCCTTGCACAGTTCGAGCGAGCCCATGCACCAGCGGTACTGCTGGTTGAGGAAGGCGCTGATGTTGTCGGGGCACACGCCGGTGGACAGCGCGATCGGCACATAGCTGAAGTCCCAGCCGAGGGCCCGCAGCTCGAAGCCGGTGTAGACGTCCTCGGAGTGGTCGATCAGCGTGGTGCCGCCGTTCTCGGCGAGGGCCGCCCGGCGGTACAGCGCGCAGGTGCCGACGCAGATCGCGCCGTCAATGCGCTGCCGGGAGACCTGTACGGAGCGGTAGAACAGCTCCTGGACCGCGCCGGCGCCCCGCTCGATCCAGTTCTGCTCGTCGAGGACCTTGAAGTACTGCGGCGACTGGACGATGCCGACCTTGGGATCCTCCATGTAGGGCAGGAGTTCGTCGAGCATGTCCGGCCGGGGGCAGAAGTCGGCGTCCAGGATGAGGATGTGGTCGCCGTGGGAGTACTTGAAGCCGAACTGCAGGTTGCCGGCCTTCTTGAACCAGCCCCGGTTGGGCCGTGAGCCGTACCGGAACCCGAAGTCCGCCGCCATCGCCTTGAGCATCGGCTCGGCGCCGTCGTCGAGGATGTACGGCGTCACGACGCCTTTGTAGTGGTTCATCATGTTGTAGACGTGGGTCCACGTGTTGTGGAGCACCTCGATGGGCTCACCGCAGACCGGGAGGAACACATCCACGCTCGGGTACTGCTGAGGCCGCCAGGTGCCGACCCGGTGCTGGTGCGCCTTGAGGTCGAAGTTCTTGGTGAACAGGTCGAGCCGCAGCGACACCAGGTAGAAGAGGATCGTGAACGTCAGCATCGGCAGGAAGATCCACACGACCGGGTTGGCCGTCGCGAACTTGACCTGGCTGACGATCAGGCAGAGGAATCCGATGATCGAGAAGAGGTTGAGGATCCACAAGTTCCGGGTGACATAGGAGTACTTCTCCTGGTCGCTGGGCGGCTGCGGCATCATCGCCGACTGCTGCGGGTGCGCCAGGCGCGGCCGGGCGGCCGGAACGTCCCGGGGCGGCAGCGGCCGGGCGTGCGGCGGCGGGACGGCCGGCAGCGGCGGGGCCGATTTCGGCCCGGAGCCGGCCGGGGTGGAGTAGGTGGAGGGGCGCAGGCTCTGCCGACGCGGATCCGGCCGGGTGATCGTCGGGTCCTCGTCGTACTCCCGCGGTGGCACCGGCCTGCGCGCGGGCGCGGCCACAGACCCGGCGGAGCGGCCTCGTGCGGGCGGTTCCGGGTCCTCGGTCAGCCATTCGAAGTCCGGGCCAGGCGCGGAAGACGAGGTTGACAGATCGGTCACGGGAAGGTCTCCACAAGATCACTTTGGGGGGTCGGCGCAGGGGGCAGAGAGTGCTACATGGATTCGGTCTAGACCTTATATGAGCGATATTGCCCAGACGTTACGTATGCAACGAAGGACCCTTAAAGCTACTCGCGTCGCGTATGCGTCGGGGCCTAGGACGCTCAAACTTCACCGTTGGTTCACAGGAACCCGTCAGCAGGCCCGATCCGGGCTCTGAGCAGCCCAGATCTCGACTCTGAGTAGTCGAAACAACGCCCACGGTGTGTCCGGCGAGTGATCTCCGGCCGAAAAAGAGATGCGCGACTCACCACAGATCAACATCGGCGTTCAGGTTGACGGGTCACCCTGACTACCGATTCCATACCGGGGTGAAACGGATTCTTCTTGCTTCAGCGCTACTCGGGGCCTCGACCGTGGTTCTTCCCTCGGCCCCGGCGGCGGCCGCGACCCCCTTCAAGCACCCTGGAGTGCTGGTCAGCAAGGCCAAGCTCGACCGGGCCCGCAAGAACATCAAGAAAGAACCGTTCAAATCGGCCTTCGCCAAGATGAAGAAGCACCAGTTCGCGAAGCTCACCTACAAGGCCAAGCCGTACGCGACCGTCGAGTGCGGCCCCTACGACCACCCGAACATCGGCTGCAGCCAGGAACTGTACGACGCGACCGCCGCCTACACCCAGGCGCTCATGTGGTACATCACCAAGAACCCCAAGTACGGCTACAAGTCCATGCAGATCATGGACGCGTGGTCGGCGAAGCTGAAGCAGCACAAGAACGCCAACAGCCCGCTGCAGCAGGGCTGGGCGGCCATCGACTGGGCCAAGGCCGGCGAGATCATGCGGTATTCGGTCGCCAGGAAGTACTGGCCGCACCAGAAGCGCTTCGCCACGATGCTGCGGACCAAGTACCTGCCCGGCGTCGTCAACGGCATCGGCGGCACCTACAACGGCAACTGGGAGCTGGTCATGGCCGACGCCACGATCAGCATCGCGGTGTACCTGGACGACCACAAGTCCTACGACAAGGCCGTCGCGCTCTGGCGTAAGCGGGTCCCCGCGCACTTCTACCTCAAGAGCGACGGAGCGGTCCCCCACCAGCCGCCCGGCGGCCCGGTCGACATCACCAAGTTCTGGAACACGACCGAGTTCGCGTCCTACAACGGCATCAGCCAGGAGTTCTGCCGCGACCTCAAGCACACCAGCTGGGGCCTGAGCGCCGCCACCCAGCTCGCCGAGACCGCCCGGATCCAGGGTGGGCACCTGTTCACCGAGCAGGCCAAGCGGCTCACCGCGTCGATGGAGTTCGCCGCCAAGTGGCAGCTCGCCAACTACGACCACAAGGCGATCCCGGCGAACCTCTGCGGCGGCAGACTCCACCTCTACATGCGGCCCGTCCTCGAGGTCGGCTACGCCGCCTACAAGGGAGGCCACTCCCTGCCGTACACCAGGAAGCTGATGCTCAGGCAGCGTCCGGCAGGGGTCAGCCTCTTCCAGTCCTGGGAAACGCTCACGAACTCCTAGCGGACGCCGCTGGTCAGCGTCTCCCAGGCCATGAACACACTCGCGCCCGCGGGACGCTGCTTCAGCATCTTCTTCCGCGTCCAGGGGAGCTTGGCCTTCTTGTGGTAGGTGGCATAGGCGATCTCCAGCGCGGGCTGCATCACGTCGTTGAGCTTGCCGCCGCACAGCCAGGCCGGCACCGGCGACAGGGAGTACTTCGACTGGAACTCCATCGCCGCGGTGATCCGGCGCTGGAACTCCGAGGCGAGGTTGACGCGCTGGATCTGGGCCGTCGCGATCACGTGCATCGTGGCGGCCAGTGAGTAGCTCGGGTGTACCCGGTCCCGGCAGGTCTCCTGCTCCATGCCGTCGGCGTAGACCGCGGGAGCGCCGCCCGGAGGCTGGAACCAGTAGGTGTCGATGTCGGGCATGACGCCGTCGACCGGCGGCCTGGGCTTGGGCCCGTCGCTCTTGAGGTAGAAGTAGGCCGGGACCCGGCTGCGCAGCAGCCTGACCGACTTGTCGAAGGACTTGCGGTCGTCGAGGAAGACCGAGATCCCGATTGCGGCGTCCGCCATGACCAGGTCCCAGTTGCCGTTGACGCCCTCCTGCTTACCCTTGATCAGGTAGGGCAGGTACTTGGTCCGCAGCATCGTGGCGAACCGCTTCTGCTGGTTCCACTTCTTGCCCTTGGGCATCGAGTGCTTGACCAGTTCGGCGGCGCGCGCCCAGGTGGTACCGGCCCACGCCTCCTGGAGCAGGGTGTCGGCCCCGGTGTGCGACTTGAGCGTGCGCGACCAGGCGTTGAGGTAGATCCCGGCCAGGGTCAGCCGGCGCTTGTCGCGGCTGATGTACCAGATCAGGGCGTTGGTGTAGGCGGCCATGGCGTCGTCGCGCTCGATGCCGCAGTCGATGTTGTCGCCGGGGCCGCCGTACCCGATGCAGTGCACGACCTTGACCGCGTGCGGACGGCGCTTGAGCGAGGCCAGCGGGCTCCTGCGCATCGCGGCGTAGGCGGCCTTGTAGGGCTGCTTCTTGATGTTCTTCTTGACGTAGTCGAGCTGTTTCTTGCTGACCACCACGCCGGGGTGGGCAAAGGGCTTGGGCTTGGCCTCGGCGGACCCGGCACCGGGTACCGCGACCAGGCTCGCGGTCAGTGTCGAGGCCAGCACCAGGCCAGCGAGGGGTCTCTTTTTCACTCCAGTAGTTAACCGCATCATTCAGCCGGAAAACCGGACAACCCCCAGGTTCATCACGGAGCCCCGCGGACCGAGTCGCACCTCACCTTGGAACACCCGAAAACATCCGAACACCGCGAACTTTCCCGCCGCCTCTGGCGTCCAAGCCAGGTTGGGTATCTCGTGTTTCCACTGTGTTACTCATTGTTTCCCTCCGCATTCACGCTCTGACCTGCAATTTCTCCACTTCCGGGCGCAGATCAGCTCTCTGTCAATAGTGCGGCTGAGTGAAATGCCAGCTCGTGTTGTGGCAAATTACGATTTGGGTTAGTTTGATGCACTTCACCAGGGTTCGTACCAAGGGGGTCACCCGTGCACGGGGTCGGGGTAAGACAGCAGGGCCGGCCGGCACCCGCCGCGGAACAGCCACCCCCGCCGCTTCCGGGCTACATCCCCTGGAAGCCGAGCATCCTGCCCTTCCTGATCCCCACCGCGATCATGCTGGCCGGCGCGGTCTACCTCTACAGTCCCAACCGGACCCCGCTGGGCTGGTTCCTGACCGTCATCTGGTCGCTCCCGGCGATCCCGGCCCTGATCGGGATCCAGGGCGTACTGCTGGCCCGCCGTCGCGCCCGGCAGCTGCGCCGCATGGCCCCGCCCACCCCGGTGCCGCACGACTCACTCCTGGTCGTCGTGCCGACCATCGGCCGCCACGACACCTATCCGGCGCTCGAACGCTCCGTCCTGTCCTACGTCGAGCATCTGCCGGCCTACTTCCCGCGGCTGCTGATCGAGGTCATCGACGAGGAGGGTTGTGAGGCACACGACCGGATCACGGCACTGGCACGGCTCCACCACAACGTCCGGGTGGTCACCGTGCCCAAGGCCTACCGGACCGTCAGGGGGACCCGGTTCAAGGCCAGGGCCAACCACTACTCCCACGAGCTCCGCGTCCAGGAAGGGGCCGCCCGGGACGACGTCTGGGTCCTGCACATGGACGACGACACCGGGGTCGGGCCGGACACGGCCGCCGCGATGGCCCAGTTCATCAACCGGCAGCGCCGGGCCGGAGCAGCCGACGCCAAGCACATGGCCCAGGGCATCCTGACCTATCCGCGGGAGAACGCCGTCAACCGCTTCACCTGGCTCGCCGACGCGGTCCGGCCCGCCGACGACATCGCCCGGTTCCGGGCCATCACCGGCATGGGCACGCCCGTCGCCGGGGTCCATGGCGAGCTGCTGCTCCTGCGCGCCTCGATCGAGGCCACCATCGGGTGGGACTTCGGACCCGACGCGATCGTCGAGGATGCCCAGCTCGCCCTGACCTTCTCCTCGATGTACCCCGGCCGCAGCGACTGGTTCTCCGGGCGCTGCTACGGGGCCTCCCCCGCGACGGTGCGGGACTTCGTCAAGCAGCGCGAGCGCTGGGCCTGGGGCCTGGTCGCGCTGTCGTTCAACGAGACCATCCCGTTCAAGTACCGCAGCTTCATGGCCTTCTGCGTGTGCGCCTGGATCCTCGGCCCGGTCCAGCACCTGGCCATCGTCCTGCCGCTCGCCTGGCTGAGCGGGAACATGAACACCTCGCCGATCAGCATCGGTGTCACCCTCCTGTGGGCGGTCAACACCGGCTACTCGGTCTGGTGCTACTGGGAGGGCCTGCGGATCAACGGGCACGTGTCCGCCAACGGCCGGCGGCTGTGGTGGGAGCCCATCGTGACCGTCGCGCTGATCCCGGTCTTCGCCCTGATCGAGGGGTACGGCAGCTTCAGCGGGCTGATCAAGTACCTGCGGGCCAAGGAGAACCAGTTCATCGTCATCCAGAAGCCCGCCTGAGCACCGACTCCGAAGGCAGCCCGTGAAGCACCTCTCTCTGTTCGCCGTGCCGGTCGCCCTCGTCCTGGGCATCAGCGCGGTCGCCGTCTTCGCCGAGGACAAACCGCTGGTGGCCAAGGGATTCGAGATCGACTCCAGCACGGTCCGGCCACCGGCCAAGCGGCCTACCGCGCTTCCCTTCCACAAGGGCATCGGGATCTTCTGGGCCGACGACCCGAAAGACCGCGACGACATCGTCAGGTTCCGGGCCCAGCGGGTCTTCCGCTATCTCCGGACCCTCAACGCCAACGCGGTGTCGATCACTTTCCCGTTCGTCATGAACGGGCCGCGGTCGAGCCGGGTGACCGCCGACCGGATCCGGACGCCGACCCCCGACCGGCTCGAGATCGTGCTCAGCGAGGCCGTCCGGTACCGGATCCAGGCGACCATCCGACCCACCCTCGACGAGCAGACCCTGCGGAGCACCAATGACTGGCGTGGCTCGATCACACCCACAGACCGGGACGTCTGGTTCGCCAGCTACCAGTCCTTTCTGCTGCCCTATCTCGACGCGGCCGAGAAATGGAGGGCGGCTGCCTTCGCCGTCGGTGTCGAGCTGAACACGATGGAGGGCGACTCCCGGTGGAATGGCCTCTTCACGGAGGCCGAGAGGCATTTCACCGGGGTTCTCGGCCATGACCAGAACTTCGACCAGTTCCGCCGGAAAAGAATGATCAAACATGCGCTGGGGCTGGACCTCTACCCGGAACTGAAGCTCCCCGACACCGCGACCGCCGCCGAGGTCACCAGCGGCCTCAACGCCTGGCTCAACCTGTCGGCACGCGGGCCCCAGCCCCAGCTGGTCATCTCCGAGACCGGGGTTCCGGCCGCCGACGGGGCCTACCGGCTGCCCTACACCTACAACGCGGCCAAACCGGTCAACGAGCAGGTCCAGGTCAACTGGTTCAAGGCCGTCTGCGCGCTGGTCAAGGCACGGGAGATGGCCGGCGTCTACTGGTGGAACGTCGACTTCGACGGCGACCCGAAGGCCAGGAACCGCAGCAACAGCTACGTCCTGACCGGCCGGCCCGAGGTCGAGGCCGTCATCCGGGACTGCTTCCGCTAGGCCCGGCCCCCTACCTGCACTGGTCGCTGCGCCAGGCCACCCAGTCGCCCAGGTAGCTGCCGGCCGGGTGCCAGCCCGCCGGCACCTGGACCGCCGGGTTCGCCACCGGGACCAGAGCCAGGCAGGTCCCCGGCGGAGGCGGCTCGGTGCGGGCGTCGAAGCTCTGCGGCGTGGTCCACCAGACCTTGAACGAGAGCTGGTGGTGGATGTCGTAGATGAGCTTCTGGTCGAGCGCGAACTCCTCGCCGGGCTTGATCGGCGCGTTGGCGAGCCCGTCGAAGTAGGCCACCCACACCCGGGTGCCCCTGGTGGTGATCTCGCTCACGGCGGCGCCGTTGACGACCAGCGCCCCGAGGGACAGGAAGACCACGGCGGTCGTCTGGAAGGCCTCCGGGTTGATCACCCAGCCGACCAGGTGGCACAGCGCCCCGACCACGACGAGTGCCGTGACCATGGCCAGCGCGATGATCGTCGTGTCACCGATCTGGAAGACCGCCCAGTCGCGCGACAGGAAGCTCGTCTCGGGGAAGTCGATGGGGAAGAACTGGTCGGTCGTCAGCAATGATCCCGCGTAGGCGACGACCGCCATCTTGCCGCCGAAGATGATCCCGACCGCGCCGGCCCCGACGATGAGGATGTCCAGGGCCGAGCGGCGGACCAGGACGTACAGGCCGCCCAGGCTGAACGGCACGGCCATGAAACTGAGATAACGGCCGTAGGCGTAGTTGCCGACGCGGTGCTCCACCGGGAGAGCCGCGGCCGAGGCCATGGCCACGCCCACGGCGGCGAGCAGGACGACGGCGGCGATCACCCGCATGTCCCGCGGCGTCCGTCGGTGCAGGAGTGCGAGCAGTGCTGCGGCGAGCCCCAGCCCGGCCAGGCCCCAGGTGCTCACGGACATGTACCAGAGCTGGCCGGCGGCTCCGGAGAAGACCCTGGCGAGGCCTTCCAGGCTGGTCATCCGTTCGGTGAGCTGCCCACCGAGGTCCCGTTGGCCCAGCGGATACAGGTCGCCGAGGATCTTGTTGTTGAGCTGCACGCCGAGGAAGTAGATCAGTCCCACGGTCAGCAGGGCCGCGAAGACCATCCGGCGGTACACCCACCGCCGCCAGCCCAGAATGAAGAGCGCGAGGAGGTGCACCGCGAGGATCACCAGGCCGCGGGAGTGCACGATCGAGGCGTAACCCGCGATCGAGCTGGACAGCAGCGCCGACCCCAGGTGCGGGCTGCGCGCGAAGGAGTGCAGGCACAGCAGCCAGGCGAGCACGATGATCGGTAGCAGGGAGTCGGCCCAGGCCAGTTGGCCGTACCAGACCGCGGCGGGCAGCAGCGCGAGCGCGTTCCCGCCGAGGAACGCCTGGACCGGGGTGAACGCGAACCGGCGCAGGGCCAGGTAGGCCAGCGGCAGCATCAGGGCACCGAGGACCGCGTTGAGAACCATGATCGCGGCGTAGACCTGGTCGGGGTCGGTCGTCACCCAGAAGATCGGAACCAGCAGCAGCGCGTAACCGGCCTGGTAGAACGTGCCGTTGGACAGGTCGCCGCCGACGCCGCCCGCGAGGTCGCGCGCGGCCATCAGGTAGCCGACCTCGTCCGCGCTCATGATCGGCCCCGGCTGGAGCCGGGCGAACCACCAGCGCACGAGAGCCTGGGCGAGCCAGCCGAGCATGAGCAGCACCGGCCAGAGCCTGGTGGACCGGACGGGGGCTTCGGGAGCCTCGACGGGCCGGTCGACTCCGAGCAGGGTCATCGGCTACCTTCTCCAGATTGAACGTAACAACTCAGCGATGTTATGCCATGAACGCATATCGACGACCACCCCGGTCTTTGACCCGCAACGCTGAGTAAACCTGAGGTTAATGACATCTTGGTGGCCTGCGCCCACCAATACCCAGACGGTACGATCCGTACTTTCCTCTTGATTCGCCTCAATTCTCAAAGAAAATTTCGAAGCGAGGACGTACCCGTGGAACTCTCAGTAGTGATGCCGTGCCTTAATGAGGCGGAAACGGTGGCCATCTGTGTGCGCAAGGCCGTGGACTTCCTGGCCGACCATGGAATCGACGGCGAGGTCCTCGTCGCTGACAACGGTTCCACCGACGGCAGCCGGGAGCTGGCCGAGGCGGCCGGCGCCCGGATCGTCCCGGTCGAGCTCAGGGGCTACGGCAACGCGCTGATGGGCGGGATCGCCGCGGCCCGCGGCGAGTACGTGATCATGGGTGACGCCGACGACTCCTACGACTTCACCGCGCTGATGCCCTTCGTCGAGGAGCTCCGCGGCGGGGCCGGCCTGGTGATGGGAAACCGGTTCCGGGGCGGCATCGCCGACGGGGCCATGCCCCGGCTGCACCGCTACCTCGGCAACCCCGTGCTGAGCTTCGTCGGCAGACTGTTCTTCAAGTCGAGGATCGGCGACTTCCACTGCGGGCTGCGCGGCTTCCGGCGCGACCTCGCCGTCGGGCTGGGCCTGCAGTCCAGCGGTATGGAGTTCGCCTCCGAGCTGGTCGTCAAGATGACCCTCGCCAAGGCGACCATCCGGGAGGTGCCGACCACCCTGGCGGTCGACGGCAGGTCCCGGCCGCCGCACCTCAACACCTGGCGGGACGGCTGGCGGCACCTGCGCTTCCTGCTCCTGTTCAGCCCGCGCTGGCTGTTCCTCATGCCCGGGGTGCTGCTGATGGCCTTCGGGCTGGCCGCGGGGGCCGTGCTGAGCTTCGGCACGGTCTCGGTCGGCCAGGTCTCCTTCGGCGTCGACACCCTCGCGGCCGCCTCCGCCGCGATCGTGATCGGGTTCCAGGCGGCCCTGTTCGCGGTGCTGACCAAGGCCTACGGCGTGGCCGAGGGTTTCCTGCCCGCCGACCAGCGGTCCCGCTGGCTCGAGTCATGGAGCTTCGAGCGCGGCCTGGTCGTCGGCGGTCTGCTGGCGTTCGGCGGGTTCTGCGGACTGATCGCCTCGGTCGTGCACTGGCGTTCCTACGGCTACGGCATGCTCGACGCCCAGCAGACGCTGCGTCTGGTCGTCCCGGCCGCGACCGCGCTGATGATGAGCTGCCAGCTCATCCTCGGGACCGCGTTCCTGTCGATCCTCGGCATCCGCCGCTCGACCCACCCGCGGGGGACGACGCCACGCCAGGCCCCGGAGATGGCCGCGGCGGAAACCACCTGAGGGTGGTTCCCGCCGACGGTCGTCCGCCCGGCTGGTTCACACGGCCAGCAGCCGGCTGACCTTCTCGTC
>JBDSTJ010000114.1:0-4995 GCA_039928335.1 Streptosporangiaceae bacterium
GCTCGCGACCGATGCCAAGGGCGTGGTCGTACCGCCCAAGAAGCCCATGGACGCCGGCTGGTTCGCCGCCGGCACCCAGCCGGGTGACCCGGGACCTGCGGTGATCGCGGGCCATGTGGACTCGAAGACGGGTCCTGCGGTCTTCACCAGGCTCGGCGAGCTGAAGCCCGGCGATGAGATCCTCGTCACCGACACAGCGGGCGCTACGGCACGGTTCGCGGTCGACGAGGTGGTCACCTACCCCAAGGACAGGTTCCCCACAGCGGCGGTCTACGGGGCGACGCCCGACGTTCAGCTCAGGCTGATCACCTGCGGTGGGACCTTCGACGAGGGCCGCGGGCACTACCGGGACAACGTGATCGTTTACGCCTCTGCCCGGTAGGCACTGTTGCGTACCCGCTCGGCACGGTTATCTTCTACCTGTGGTTGCAGGTTCGAGTCGGCTGATAGCGGGACAGTACCGGCTGATCGAGAAGGTCGGCCGGGGCGGCTTCGGCGTTGTCTGGCGCGCCCACGACGAACAGCTCGACCGGGTCGTCGCGGCCAAGGAACTCTTCCTCCCCGCCTACCTGGCCGAGGGCCAGCGCCAGGAGCGCCGCACCCGGTCACTGCGCGAGGCCCGCTCGGCCGCGCGGCTGGACCACCGCGGCGCCGTCCGGGTGTACGACGTGGTCGAGCACGACGACGGCCCGTGGATCATCATGGAGTTCATCCAGGGCCGATCCCTGGAAGACGTGATCAAGGAAGACGGGCCGCTCCCCGCGCACGAGGTCGCCGAGATCGGGCTGCAGATCCTCGACGCGCTCCGGTCCGCCCACGAGGCCGGCGTCATCCACCGGGACGTGAAGCCCAGCAACGTGCTGCTCGGCGACGACGGACGCGCGGTCCTCACCGACTTCGGCATCGCGACCATCGAGGGCGACGTCTCGATCACCCAGAGCGGTTTCGTGATGGGCGCGCCGGCCTACACCTCGCCGGAGCGGGCCAGGGGCGAGCAGGCCAAGGCCTCCTCCGACCTGTGGTCGCTCGGAGCGACCCTGTACTACGCCGTCGAGGGCGGCCAGCCGTTCGCGGGCAGCAACGCCAACCAGGTCTTCCACTCGATCATCACCGGGCCGCCGGGGCCGATCGAGCGGGCCGGTCTGCTCGAACCGCTGATCATCGGGCTGCTGCAGAAGGACAGCGAGCAGCGGCTCACCGCGTCCGACGCCGCCCTGCTGCTGGCCGGTGCGGCGCAGCAGAGCGACCCGGACCGGATCCGGACCCTGCCGAACCGGCGGAACGAACCAGACAGGACCGAGCCGAAGCCCCACCCGAAACCCCACCCGAAGAAGCCCCGCAAAAGAAGGTCGCTCTACCCGTTGTCGCTGCTCGCGGCCCTGACCGCAGTCGTGCTCATCTGGAACCTGCAGAGCGACGAGACCCCGGCACGGATCAAGACGACCGCGCAGAAGCCCCAGCCGTACAGCCTGCTCGACACGATCCCGATCGACGGCCAGGCGATCAACGCAGTCGCGTTCAGCCCGGACAGCACCCAGCTCGCGATCGCCAACCAGACCAACGTCCTGCGGGTCTGGAACGTGCGGACCAAGCACATCGAACGCCAGCTGACCACGGGGAGCAGCTACCTCGTCAGCGTCGCGTTCAGCCCCGACGGCCAGCGCCTGGCGACCGGTGACTACAGCGGCGAGGTGCGGGTCTTCCCGGCGAGCGGCTCCGGACCGCCCAGGGTCCTGCCGGGTGATCTCAGGAATGTCCGGATGCTGAGTTTCAGCCCGAAGGGCGGCACTCTCGCGGTCGCCTCCGACAACCTCCGGGTGTGGAAGTACGGCTCCGCCAAGAAGGCCCGCGACTACGGCACGGACGGGGGCCTGTTCGCGGTCGCCTACCAGCCGACCTCAGGTCAGCTCGCCTTCGCCCAGGACGAGCGGGTCCGCCTCGGCGGCAGGCTGTTGATCGGGAGCGGCTCGCTGGTGACCTGGCTGGCCTACAGCCCTGACGGCAGCCGGCTCGCGGTGGCCGACCAGGACGGCAGGGTCAGGATGTACGACGTGCGCAGCCGCCGGCTCCTGTACTCCTTCCCGGGCAACGACCACACCGCCAACGCGGTCGCGTTCAGTGCCGACAACAGCAGGATCGCCGTCGCGGCCGGCAACGAGGTCGTCATCTGGGACACCGAGACCCATACGTCCCTCGTCACGCTCGTGGGCGGCCTCAACCGGCTCAACACCGTCGCGTTCAGCCCGGACGGGCGGCTGGTCGCCGCCGCCGGAGACGACGCCAAGCTGCGGACCTGGCTGCTCTAACGGCCCGATTTGCTGAAGTGCTGGGTGTCCTTGACGTTCCCGTCCCAGTTTCCGCCCCAGCCCCAGCCGATCGCCGCGAACGCCTTGACGACCCTGTCGTTGCGGGTGATCACGCCCGGCTCCCTGGCCGACCTGTTCCGGTAGAACTTCGCGCACTTGCGGTGGGCGATCTCGCCACCGGTCACGATGTAGGGGTTCTCACACGGGTTCAGGTCGATCGCCCAGCCGTAGGCGTGCTGCGACCAGTTGCCGGAGCCGGTGGCCTGCCGGCAGTTGAACGCCGAGGTGTTGTCGTCGTCGATCGAGTCGAAGTCGTCGCCCTGGTAGGCGTCGACGAGCCGCATCCTGCGGATCGGGTACTTCTGCGCGTACAGCTTCCGGAAGACTCCGGCGACCTTGGTCGCGGAGTCCTTGTTGACGATCATCTGCCCGCCGGGGTGGGCGACCCCGTCGAACCCCCAGTACGGCATGCTGATCAGGCGCAGGCCTGAGATGGGGACCGGGCAGCCCGGCCGCCACGAGGACTTCACCGTTTCCCTGGACGGTACCGGGGTGATCTTTGCCGTGAAGGGAACTGTCCGGGGAGAGGACGTCGCCGTCGGCGTCGTCGAGGGGGGGCTGGAGATGGACGGGGATGACGCCGTGGGCACCGGAGCCGGGTCTGACTGGCCGCATCCGGCCAGTGCCGGTCCCGAGACCACCGCCAGCGCGAGGATCGACCACACCCGTGTCGCGTTCATCCCACCAGGATCGCCTATGCCGGAGCCCGACCAGAAGCCGACCCTCAACGACGAACTGTTCGGCATGGAAGACAAGGCCGCAGGCCGCCCCGACCGCCCGACCTGGCCGGTCTTCCTCGGTCGGCCGCCGACCCTGCGCGACCGGTTCCTCGCCGGCTCCGGCTTCGCCCTGTTTGTGATCATTGACATGATCGTGATGTTCCCGCAGCTCAGCAGCCCTGCCGTCAGCACCCTGCCGCAGGCCGTGGTGCTGTTGGCGGTCGCGTTCGGGCTCGGCTCGCTGCTGGCCTGGGGCGTCGGTGACGGCTGGCGGCCGTTCGGTTTCGGGCTGATGGCCGGCTGGGTGCTGCTGACGCTGCTCTCACTCGGCATCCTGACCGGCTTGACCTAACGGCTCCCCGCGGTCCGTTCCGCGACGGCCGCGAAGGCCCGGCCGATGGCGTCGAGGTCGGCCGGATCCACGATGTCGACGAAGAAGGCCCGTACCGCGACCACATGGTCGCGGGCGGCGGCCTCCAGGAGCGACAGACCCTGCTCGGTCAGGATCGCGTTGACCCCGCGCTTGTCGTCCTCGCAGGGCTCCCTCGCCACCAGACCCTTGGACTCCAGCCGTGAGCAGGTGTGCGACAGCCGGCTGCGCGACTGGTAGGCCGACTCGGCGAGCTCGGCCATCCGCAGGCGTCGGTCGGGCGACTCCGACAACCGCACGAGGATCTCATACTCGGCCATGGTCAGTCCGTGGCCGGTCTTGAGGTCGCGGTCGAGGGCCTCCCAGAGCTGCGTGCTGCCGGCCATGTAGGCGCGCCAGTTCACCTGCTCGGTCTCACTGAGCCAGCGGGGTTCTGCCATGGTCAACAGCCTATCGACCCGGCTGAACGATCAAGAAGTGTCGGACCGAAGAGATATTCGAACTCGTTCGCGGGTTCCGGCGACAGCCGCGCGGACCGTGCGCTACTGTGTTCGAATTGTCGAAGGGGTGTTCGAGATTTCGAGGGGGGTGTCATGGCCGCTGTCGCGACACGCCGTAGGTGTTTCTACGGAAATCTACGACCTCAGCTATACGCCCTCATAGAGTCCGAGAGCGTGGACCCCGTCAGGAACCCTTATGCGCCAGGCGCCGGCCAGCGACCTCCAGAGCTCGCCGGCCGAGACCGCGAACTTCAGCAGTTCGAGGTGGTCCTCGAGCGTGTCGCCCGGGGCCGCCCAGAACGCAGCATGATCATCACCGGGCTGCGCGGCGTCGGCAAGACCGTGCTGCTCAACACCTTCCGGTCGATGGCCATCCAGCGCCTGTGGGGCACCGGCAAGATCGAGGCCCGGCCCGAGCAGTCGATCCGCCGCCCCGTCGCCGCCGCCCTGCACACCGCGATCCGCGAACTCGCGCCCCGGCACCGCGCGCCCGACCGCATCGAGGAGTTCCTCGGCGTGCTCAAGGCGTTCGCGCAGGCCGGGCCGGACAACCGCAACTCCAAACCTTCGGTGCACCGCTGGTCGCCCGGCATCGACGTGCCCGCCGCACGCGGCCGCGCCGACTCCGGCGACCTCGAGATCGACCTCACCGAGCTGTTCATCGACGCCGCCTCCGTCGCCACCGATCTGGGCGTCGGCATCGGCCTGTTCATCGACGAGATGCAGGACGTCCCGCCCGACGACGTGTCCGCGCTGTGCGCCGCCTGCCACGAGCTCTCCCAGACCGGCGGCCCGCTGATCGTCGTAGGCGCGGGCCTGCCGCACCTGCCCGCGGTCCTGTCCGCCAGCAAGTCCTACTCCGAGCGGCTGTTCCGCTATGCCCGG
This sequence comes from Streptosporangiaceae bacterium, assembly GCA_039928335.1. Classification (GTDB taxonomy): domain Bacteria; phylum Actinomycetota; class Actinomycetes; order Streptosporangiales; family Streptosporangiaceae; genus Actinocorallia. The sequence goes on from JBDSTJ010000114.1 coordinate 4,841, forward strand.
ATCGACCGGCTGGATCGCGATGCCGCCGACGTCGCCCTGCTCGCGCCCGCCGGGCGCGAGAACGTCACCTTCACCCAGGGGGCGCTCGACGCGCTCTACGCGGCGGCCGACGGCTACCCCTACTTCGTCCAGGCCTACGCCAAGGTCGTCTGGGA
>JBDSTJ010000115.1:0-5700 GCA_039928335.1 Streptosporangiaceae bacterium
GTTGCTGCTGCGGCCGGGGCTGCGCCGCGGCCGGAAAGGGGGCGACCGCGATCCGGCGTGCCGCGTAGGCCGTGAGCACCCGGCGGACCACCGGACGGGTGAACGGCAGCACGCACACGAAACCCAGGATGTCGCTGAGGAAGCCCGGCGTGAGCAGCAGCACCCCGCCCACCAGGATCAGCGCCGCGTCAGCCAGCTCCCGGTCGGGCAGCCGGCCGTTGGCCATGGTCTCCCGGAGCATGCGCCAGGCCCGCCGGCCCTCCCGTTTGACGATCCAGGCTCCCAGCAGGCTCTCGACCAGGAGCAGGGCCACCGTCTGCCAGCCACCGATCACCTGCCCCACCTGGATGATCAAGTAGATTTCCAGCACCGGGACGACCAGGAAGGCGACGAACAACGCGAGCGCGAGCATGCCTCCATCATCGCCGATGATCGCCGGTTCCGCGCCCTTCGGCCCGCCCGGTTCAACGAAGGCCGTGCTGTTGACAACCCCCTGAGTTTCGATAGGTTTGGTCGCTGGTCCACGGGACTGACCGGTCGACCGGCTGCGCCGCGCCGGACTCTGCGCCTTCGACGGGGAGACCCGCTCATAAGCCTGACGCAGCGTCATCTTTGAGAACGGTGCGCCATCGGCAGCGGACGGAGCCGATGGCTCCGGACCGGCGGGGGATTGGACTCGGGAAGGGCTCGGACATCCTTTAGACAACGGACGCTGATCTCACGGCCGGTGAGGTCGGTTCCGGCCCGACGGATGTCCGGGCCCTCTTCCGTCTCCCCCAACGGTTACCAGGGCTTACCTCTCAAGCGATACCTTTTCGAGCGAGCCCCGACCGGAACCCGGTCCGGTCGGGCGGTGAGCCGGAGGACCGTGTGACCCAGGTGATGGCGCCCGCCGACACGGCACCCTCCCCCCGTGCCTCCCGGCCCTGGTTCAGGTACGCCGCGGCCGCCGCGGCCGGGCTGATCATGTTTCTGGCCTTCCCGCCCAGCATCCTCGGCCCCTCGGCCGGCAGCGTCGACGGTCTCTGGCCGATGGCCCTGACCCCGCTGGGCGTGGCCGTCCTGACCCTGGCCGTGCGTGGTGTGCGGGCGCGCACGGCGGCGCTGCTCGGCCTGGTCTGCGGCATCGTCTTCTTCGTCCCGGTGCTTCCGGGCCTCAAACCCATCGGCACCGATGTCTGGATCGGCCTGAGCGTCACCGAGACGCTCTACTTCGCACCCATGGCGGCCTGCATGGCGGTGGTCAGCCGGACCCGTCTGTGGCCGCTCTGGACGGCCGCCCTGTGGGTCGCCCAGGAGGCCCTGCGCGGCCGGGCCCCCCTCGGCGGGTTTCCGTGGGCGCGGCTGGCCTTCAGCCAGACCGACACCATGCTGACCTCCTACGCCCAGCTCGGCGGGGTGCCGCTGGTCAGCTTCGTCACCGCGATGATGGGGACGCTGCTGGCCTATGCGATCCTGCACCACAGCAGGGCCGGGACCGCCGCGGCGCTGCTCGGCGCATTCGCCCTCCCGGTCGCCGGGGCCCTCCTGCCCGTGCACGGCACGGGCGGCGACAAGCTCACCGTCGCCGTCATCCAGGGCAACGTGCCCCGCTCCGGGCTGGACTTCCTCGGCCAGCGGCAGGCCGTCCTCAACAACCACGTGGCCCGCACCCGGGAGCTGGCCGCCCAGATCCGGGCCGGCCAGGTGGCCCGGCCCGACCTGGTGATCTGGCCGGAGAACTCCAGCGACCTCGACCCCTACCACGACCCCGACGCGCGCACCGTCATCGACGGCGCGGTCAAGGACGTCGGCGTGCCCGTCCTGGTCGGCGCCGTCGTCGACACGCCCGACGGCGAGAAGGTGGAGAACCGCGGCATCGTCTGGGATCCGGTCACCGGCCCCGGCGCGTACTACGTCAAACGACATCCGGTGCCGTTCGGGGAGTACATCCCCTTCCGCAGCCTCGCCACCAAGCTGGTGTCGCGGCTCGACCGGATCCCCCGGGACTTCGCCGCCGGCACCCGCAGCAACGTGCTGAAGCTCGGTCCGGTCGACATCGGCGACGTCATCTGCTTCGAGGTCGCCTATGACGGGATCGTCCGGGACGCCGCGGCCGGCCGGCTCCTGATCGTCCAGACCAACAACGCCACCTACGGGCACACCAGCCTGCCATGGCAGCAGCTCGCCATGTCCAGGATGCGGGCCGTCGAGCACGACCGCACCGTCCTGGTCGCCGCGACCAGCGGAATCAGCGCGATCATCGACCCGGACGGCCGGGTGGTCGAACAGTCCCGCGAATTCACCCCCGACATCCAGGTGGCCAGCGTTCCGGTCCGTGCCTCGCGTACCATCAGCGATCATCTGGGCGCGATTCCGGAGTGGGCCCTGACCCTCCTGGGCTTGACCGCCGTACTGGCCGCGCTGCGTGCCAGGAGGAAGGAGCGGTCCTGACATGAACGCACTGGGCAGGATCGTCGTGGTGATCCCGACCTACAACGAGCGGGAGAACCTGCCGCTGATCGTCGGCCGGGTCCGGGCCGCGACCCCCGAGGCGGACATCCTTGTCGTCGATGACAACAGCCCCGACGGCACCGGTGATCTCGCCGACGAGATAGCCGCCACGGACGCCCAGGTCAGGGTTGTGCACCGCAGGACCAAGGACGGCCTCGGCGCGGCCTACGTCGCCGGGTTCAAACAGGCCCTCGACCAGGGTTACGACGTCATGGTCGAGATGGACGCCGACGGCTCCCACCAGCCCGAGCAACTCCCCCTGGTGCTGGCCGGCCTCGCCGACGCCGACCTGGTCATCGGGTCGCGGTGGGTGCCCGGCGGGGTCGTGGAGAACTGGCCCAAACGCCGGGAGGCCCTGTCCCGCTGCGCCAACGCCTACGCCCGGCTCATGATCGGAATGCCGATCCACGACGCCACCGGCGGCTTCCGCGCCTTCCGCCGGTCCACCCTGGAGAAGATCTCCCTCGACACCGTCGACTCCCGCGGCTACTGCTTCCAGATCGACCTGGCACTGCGCACCCACAAGGCCGGCCTGCGCGTCACCGAGGTGCCCATCACCTTCGTCGACCGGGTCCACGGCACCAGCAAGATGAGCCAGGCCGTCGTCGCCGAGTCCATGCTCAAGGTCACCCAGTGGGGCCTGACCGCCCGCCTGACCCGCAGACGTTAAGACGCTGGAACCCCTGGAACAAGCGCGGGCCACTGGGCTGTGTTACTTCACGGCGCCGGCGGTGAGGCCGCTCTGGATCTGCCGCTGGAAGATGATGTAGACGATGACCACGGGGATGATCGCCATGCTCAGCGCCGCCATCAGGCCGGGCCAGTCGGCCTCGTAGCCCGCGCTGGTGGAGATGTTGGCGATGCCCTGGGTGATGACCCACTTGTCCTGGGCGTCACCGGGCAGCAGCACGATCGGCAGCAGGTACTGGTTCCACTGGCCGATCACGTTGAAGATCGTGATGGAGATCAGGCCTGGTTTGGCCATCGGCATCATGATCCGGAAGAACGTCCGCACGTGCCCGCAGCCGTCGATCATCGCGGCCTCGGCGACCGAGGTGGGCAGGGTCTTGAAGAACGCCGACAGGAAGAAGACCGTGAACGGCAGGGAGTAGGCGATGTACACCAGGATGAGCCCCTGGTAGGTGCCGAGCATCCCGAAGTTCTGGACGATCTTGAACAGCGGCACGAGCGCCAGGAACACCGGGAAGGTCATGCCCGACACGAACATCAGGTAGATGAGCCTGCTGCCCCGGAAGGTGTAGCGCGACAGCACATAGGCGGCCATCGACCCGAAGAGCATCGTGAAGAACGTGCTGATCGCGACGACCAGCACCGTGTTGAACATGTACCGGCCGATGTTCGCCTTGCTCCACGCCCGGCTCCAGGCATCCAGTCCCCAGGCGTGCGGCAGGGTCCAGGCATCACCGAAGATCTCGTCGTTGGTCTTGAACGCCGCGACGATCGTCCAGAGGATCGGGACGAGGACGAGCAGCGCCCAGATGATGAGGGCGAGGTGGGACAGGCCGGTCAGCAGGCCCTGTCCGTCGCCCCGGGCCTTCTTTTTCGTCATTGTCGTCGCCGTCCTAGAACTCGATGCGTTCGCGCTTGGTGATGCGCAGGGTCAACGCCGCGAAGGTGATGGTCATGAAGAACAGCACCACGCCCATGGCCGAGGCGTAGCCGTACTTGGCGTAGGTGAAGGCGTTGCGGTAGGTCTCCAGCGCCACGACGGTGGTGGAGTTGTCCGGTCCGCCGCGGTCGACCGACAGCACCTGGACGATCGCGAAGCAGTCGAACGCCGCGATGCCCAGGTAGACCCAGCCGACCTGCATGGTGTCCCACAGCAGCGGGATCGTGATCTTGAAGAAGAGGGTGAAGCGGCCGGCGCCGTCCAGGGCGGCCGCCTCGTAGAGGTCCTTGGGGATCGAGGACATGCCAGCCGAGAACAGCACGACGTAGAAGCCGACCGACTGCCACACCACCACCCCGATGATCGCCCACAGCGCGAGGTTGGGGTCGCTCAGCCAGTAGACCGGTCCGAGGTCGACCTTGTCGAGCAGACCGTTGAGCATGCCGCTGGAGTTGGGCCGGTAGACCGCCTGGAACAGCACACCGACGATGGCGACGGCGAGTACCTGCGGCAGGAAGAAGATGACCTTGTACACCGAGGAACCGCGGACGCCGGTCATCTGGCCGCCCTTGGTCTTCCCGCCGACGTTGAGCAGGAAGGCGAAGAACAGGGCGATGATGATGGTGGCGAGCGGCAGGGCAAGCAGGATCCACAGGTGGTGCCAGAGCGCCGCCTTGAACGCGTCGTCGTCGAACAGCGCCCTGAAGTTGTCGAACCCCACATAGTCGGGGCTCTTGAACCCACGCCAGTTCGTCATCGCGATCTGGAAGGCCTGGACGTAGGGGCCGATCACGAAGACCGCGTAGAGGAGCACGGGGACCGCGAGGAATCCCACAATGAACGGATACTTGCCCTGCCGCATGTTACCTAACTCCGGGTTGCGTTACCGACTGGTGTCAGACCGTGCGCTTCTGGATCTTGTCGCCGGCGGCCTTCTTCGCCTTGTCCGCCGCCTTCTGCATGGCCTCGCAGAACTTCGCGGCGTCGCTCCGGCCGTACATCAGGTTGTTCGTCTGCTTGCGCAGCTCGGTCTCGAGCTCCTTGTACCAGTTCTCGAACTGGCTGTTGGTGACGATGTTGTCACCGGCGGCCTTCTGCCCGTCGGCGACCGACTGCAGGCCCGGGGACAGGGTGAGGCCGTCGGCCGCACCCTTGACGATCGTCAGCGAGCCGGACTTCTCGGTGAAGCCCTTCGCGCCGGCGACCGACAGCATGATCCGGAAGTACTCCATGCCGCCCTTGGGGTTCTTGCCCTTGGCCGAGACGAAGTAGTTCTCGCCGGCCGCGACGCGCAGCGCCTCGTAGGGCAGCTTGTCGGCGCTGGTGACCGACGGGGTCGAGGCGAGGGCGTACTTGAACGTCTTCGGGGTCGACTTGGCCTGCTCGTTCTCCAGCCAGGAACCGGACGGGTAGAAGGCGACCTTGCCCTTGTTCTGCTGGGTCTGGACCTCGGTGTGGATGAGGCCCTCGTAGGACTTGTTCGAGTACTTGGCGTTGATCTCGGCCCAGGCGGCGGCGGCCTGCTTGACCGAGTCGTTGGTCCACGCGCCGTCTTCGAGGTTGTCGATGTTGATCAG
>JBDSTJ010000116.1:0-4188 GCA_039928335.1 Streptosporangiaceae bacterium
TACATGGCCCCCGAGCAGTTGCGCGGCGAGGCGGTCACGCCCGCCTCCGACCTGTTCGCCTGGGCCGCGACAATCGTGTTCGCGGCCACCGGCAGGCACCCGTTCGGCGCGGACACCGTCGCCCTGATCTACCAACGGATCCTCGTCCACGAACCGGACGTGTCCGCGCTGCCGGACAACATCCGGCCGATGATCGCGGCGTGTCTCGCCAAGGAACCCGCCGACCGGCCGTCCGCCCGCGACCTGATGGTCTCGCTGGTCTCGCCGCAGGCCGCCACCCAGGGCCGCCCGCCGGGCCGGGCCGTGCCGCCTCAGCCGCCCAGGCCCCAGACCCAGCCGATCACGCCGCTGGCCGCCGCGTTCCGCCGGCGCAGACAGCGCAAGTACGCGGTCCTGTCCCTGCTCGCCGCGCTGGTGGCGGGCACGGTCGCGCTGGCCGTCCTGCTCTGGCCGGGCGACGACACCACGAAGGACACCACCCGGCCGATCGCCAAGGCCCCGGCCACATCCTCGGCAACGCCCTCAGTCATCCCGACCGGAGTTCCGGACACCTATGCCGGGACCTGGACGGGCACGGTCCGCAACATCGCCGACAGCTCGGCCGCGCCGACCAACATCACGCTGGTCCTGCGGCCCGGTCGGGTCAGGGGTTCCTGGTCAGGCGGGTCCTGCACCCAGGACGTGGTCTTCCAGAGCGCCAGGCTCGAGTCCCTGACCCTGCAGCATGTGGAGATCCCGGACCAGTGCAGCGGTGGCGTGATCACGACGGCGCTCAGGGGGACCACCCTGGCCTACTCCTGGACGTCGAACGACAAGGCCAGTACCTACGCCGGCGACCTCACCAGGGGCTGACCCGGCTATAGGGTTGACGTCCGTGAAGGGACAGCACGTCAACCCGATTGAGGACCTCCTCCGCGACCTGCACGAGCGGCTCCGCTCCCGCAGGGACGGCGAGGTCGCGACCTACATTCCCGAGCTCGGCAAGGCCGACCCCGAATGGTTCGGCCTCGCCGTCGCGACGCTCAGCGGCAACCTCTACGAGGCGGGCGACACCACGGTCCCCTTCTCGATCCAGTCCGTCTCCAAGCCCTTCGCCTACGCTCTGGCCCTGCAGGACCGGGGCCTGGAAGAGGTCCTGTCGCAGGTCGGCGTCGAACCGACCGGTGACGCCTTCAACGCCGTGCGCCTCCAGCCCGACAGCGGCCGCCCCTACAACCCGATGGTCAACGCGGGCGCGATCGTGACGTCCTCGCTGGTCCACGGCGCGGGTGCGGGAGCGCGGCTGGAACGGATCATCGAGGGGTTGTCGGCGTTCGCGGGCCGTGACCTGTCGGTCGACCACCGGGTCCTCGACTCCGAGGAGCGCACCGGCGACCGCAACCGGGCACTGGCCTACCTGATGCACGGCGCGGGGTCCCTGCACTGCCCGGTTGAGGATGCTCTGTCGGTGTATTTTGGCCAATGTTCGGTGAAGGTCACCACCCGCGACCTCGCCGTGATGACCGCGACCCTCGCCGGCGGTGGGATCAACCCGCTGACCGGCGTGACCGTGGTGTCGGTCGAGGCCGCCGCGCACGCGCTGACCGTCATGGCGACCTGCGGGACCTACGACTACGCGGGCGAGTGGCTGGTGCGGGCCGGGCTGCCGGCCAAGAGCGGGGTGTCCGGCGGGCTGATCGCCGCGCTGCCGTCCCAGCTCGGCCTGGGCGTGTTCAGCCCGCGCCTGGACCCGCGCGGCAACAGCGTGCGCGGGGTCGAGGCGTGCCTGGAGCTGTCCACCCGGTTCGGCCTGCACCTGATGCGGCCCACCGACCGGTTCGGCCCGGTGTTCCACCGGACCCTGCACGGCGACACCGCACACTCGCCCCGGGTGCGGCCCGAACGCGAACGCGAGGTGCTCGCCCGGGACGGCAGGGCCATCGCGGTGTACGAACTCCAGGGCGACCTGGCGTTCGGGGCGGCCGAGTCAGTGGTGCGCACGATCAGCGAGGCCTGCGCGGACGTGCGCTGGGTGATCCTGGACCTGCTGCGGGTCGGCCGGGTCCACACCGTCGCGGCCACCCTGCTGGAGGCGATGGCGGCGAAGCTCGCCGAGACCGGGGTGACGACCGTGGTCGTGGACGCCGAGCAGCGGTCGCTGCTGCGGTCGGCCCTGGACCGGCCCAGCCGCGAAGAGGCACTCGAATGGTGTGAGGAGGAGCTGCTGGCGGCCGCGGGAGCGTCGGAGCGGTTCGTCCCGCTGGCCGGGCAGGACCTGCTCGTCAACCTCGAACCAGACCTGGTCGAGGTGCTCGCCGCCCATCTGGAGATCCGCGAGTACGAACCGGACGAGGTCCTGATCGAGGACGTCGCGGCGCTGTGCTTCGTCATCTCCGGTGGGTTGGCCCGGCATGTGCGGCTGGGCGAGCCGCCCCGGACGATCCGGGAGGCCTCGATGGGTCCCGGCACGGCCGTCGGCCGGCTGGCCCTGATCGACGACGACCACCACAGCCACCGGATCGTCGCCGAGGGGCCGACGGTCTGCCAGGTCCTCACCGCGGACGCCCTGACCCTGCTGGAGAAGGAGAACCCGAGGCTGGTCGACGCGCTGCGCTGGTCGATCGCCCGGAGCATCGCGGCGAGGCTGCGCCGGGCCGACGCCGACAACCACGCGCTGATGAGCTGAAGCCCCCTGGGGTGGCGACCAGACTGTTTTCGACGCCGTGTCCTGGGCAAAGCTTGCGGATGAAGCTGAGTTTGCGACTTGGAATCGCGCTGGGTGCCGTGTTCCTGGTGGCGGTCCCGTTCACCGCGCTGCTGTCACTGGTCGACTCCAAGTGGGGGCCGCTGCGTCACCTGGACGATGATTCCACCAGATCGCTCAACACCTACGTGCTGGACCACCGGGCCCTCATCGATCCGTTGAAGGCGACGTCCTACATCTTCCACGCCTGGGTGTTCCGGACCGTCGTGCTGGCGCTGGCGGTCTGGCTGTTCATCCGGGGCGCGCGGCGGCTCGCGCTGTGGGCGGTGGTCACCCTGACCGCGGCGGGCCTGCTGGGTTTCCTGCTCAAGGTTGCGGTGGACCGTCCCCGGCCCGAGCTGCCGACCCCCATCGCGCACTTTCCCGGCGGGTCCTTCCCGTCCGGTCATGCGATGACCGCGGCGATGGGCACGGTGACCATCGTGCTCATCGTGTTGCCGGTCCTGCCCAGGGCCGGCCGGGTGGTCGCCTGGGTCCTCGCGATCCTGATCAGCTTCGCTTCGGGGATCTGCCGGGTCGCGCTCGGCGTGCACTACGTCAGCGACGTCGTGGCCGGCTGGATCCTGGGCGTGGCCGTCGTCATGGCCACCGCCGCCGCGTTCGAGGCCTGGCGCAGGGATGAGGGCCGCACCCCCGTCCACGCCGCCACCGAGGGTCTGGAACCCGAGGCCGCACCCCAGATCTCCGCCCTGGGCGACCCGGAGGACGCTCCCCACCGGACCTGACACGCGCTGCACACCGGCCGCCCTGGCACCCGCCGAGGGCGGCCGCCGCACTTGCGCATCCTGCCGCAGCACAAGCCGCCGCGCCCCTGGAGACTGCTCCCACCGGCCGGGTCCTGGCCTGGCCCAGGGCCCGACGGACCAGTGGCGGAGCGGAAAGCACACGCAGGGTCCCGGTCGGACCTGACCACCGGGTCTTGACCGAGGGTGGGTGTTCTCCGCGGACGGCGGCACGCAGAACGGCCCGCACCCGGGCAGGGGTGCGGGCCGTTCTTCAAGGAGGTGCGGAGTCAGCCGACGGTGACCCGGCGCCACTTGGCCTCGCAGAAGGAGTAGACGCCGAAGACCGCGAGGCCCAGGGCGACGACGACCAGCAGCCACAGGCCGGCCGGGGTGTCGCGCAGCTCACGGAGGGTGCCGTCGATGCCGCGTGCCTTGTCGGGGTCGAAGGTGAAGCCCGCGTAGGCGAGGAACACGCCGGCGACGGCGAACACGAACGCGCGGGCCGTACGGCCGATGCGGCCGAGGGTTTCCACTCCCTTGCGGGTCTTCTGGGACATCCCGCTGGTGTCCAGCTTCTCCATGAACTTCTTCTTCACGGCTGCCCGGTAGGCCATGCCGATGGCGATTCCGATCAGGATCAGGCCGGCCAGGGCGACGAGCCAGTGGCCGCCGGGGACCTCTTCCATTGCGGTGGCGGTGACGTCCTTGGACTTCTTGTCG
>JBDSTJ010000117.1:0-4108 GCA_039928335.1 Streptosporangiaceae bacterium
CGTGCCCGTAGAACACCAGCAGTCCTCCGAAGCAGCAGACCCCGGCGGCCGCGATGCTCCACAGGATCCCGGACTCGGTGGCGACGGTGTACATCGCGATCAGCACGGCCAGGTTGGCGGCGACGGGCTGGTCGGTGACGAGCCACTGGGCGAAACAGACGAGCGCGACGAAGGTGAACACCCCGAGCGGCCAGCGTCGGCGGAACACCAGCGGGGCCAGGAGCAGGACCGACAGCAGTGCCTGGAAGGCGAAACCGGCCTGGGTGTAACCGCGGCTCGACAGCAGCGACACCACCGCCAGGGGCAGGAGCAGCACCAGGTCCGCGATCTCGCGGTGCTCGCGAAGCCAGAGGGAGACAGGCCGGATCATCTTCCCAGGTTACGAGGCTGAGGGTCCGAACCACGTCCGTCAAAGGTGTGACCTTGGTGTAGGACTGGAGTCGTGCTCACGTGGCGGCAGGCGATGCAGGAGGCCCTCTACGGACCCGACGGTTTCTATCGGCGGGAACGCCCCGACGGGCACTTCCGGACGTCCGTGCACGCCTCGCCGCTGTTCGCCGAGGCCTTCGCACGGCTGCTCGTGGCGGTCGACGCGGACCTGGGGCGGCCCGCTGCCGTGCAGGTCGTGGACATCGGTGCGGGCTGCGGATCACTGCTGCGGGGGATCCTCGCCGCCGTCCCGGCGGAGCTCCTCGATCGGATCGAGGCGATCGCCGTCGAGGTCTCGGAACGCCCGGACGAGGACGGGATCTCCTGGCGGACCTCCCCACCGACCGAGATCACCGGGCTGGTCATCGCCAACGAGTGGTTGGACAACGTCCCCCTGGACCTCGTCGAGTTGACCACGGACGGCCTGCGGCTGGTCATGGCCGACGACTCGCTCGGCCCGCCGCCCTCCCGCGCGGATCAGGACTGGGTGGAGAGCTGGTGGCCGCTGAGTGCGGTCGGCGACCGTGCCGAGGTCGGGAGTTCCCGGGACGAGGCCTGGTCCGATGTTCTGGCCCGGCTGACTGCCGGAATGGCCGTGGCCGTCGACTACGCCCACGAAATGTCAGACCGTCGGGTGACCCTGAACGGGTACCGAGACGGACGGGTGGTCCGGCCGGTGCCCGACGGTTCCTGCGACGTGACGGCGCACGTCGCACTGGACGCCTGCGCGGCACCGGGCGGCCTGCTCACCACCCAACGGGAGGCCCTGGGCAACCTGGGAGTGTCAGGCGCACGGCCCGCACTCGACCTGGCCCGGACGGACTCCAGGGCTTATCTGCGAGCACTGTCCCGAGCAGGCGAGGCCGCCGAGCTCACCGACCCGTCAGGCCTGGGCGGTTTCGGGTGGCTCATCCAACCCAAGGCTCCGGTAAGCCTCAGGTCATACCCGGGGTCAGTCCCAGCTTGACCAGGTGTCCGTGGCGATCTGCACGTTGGTGACAGCCCAACCTCAGAGTAGTCAGCGCTGTCCGATCGGTGCTGCGTCAGCGGCTTCCTGACGGGAGCGGGTAAGTCTCAGGTCGTACGTCCATGCCGACCTGCGGGCGATGGCAAGGGGGCGGGAGCTGCCTAGCTTGAGCTTCATGCTCAAAACCACCCTTGCCGGACTGTTCGCGCACAAACTGCGGCTGCTCCTCACCTCGCTCGCCATCACGCTGGGCGTGGGGTTCATCGCCGGGACGTTCGTGCTGACCGACACGATGCAGTCCGGGTACGACCAGCGGTTCGCCGCCGCCGCCGGCAACGTCGACCTCGCAGTGCTGCCGGCGGCCGACGCCCTGCCCGCCGGCCTGCTGGCGAAGATCAGGGCGTTGCCCGGGGTGCGTGAGGCCGAGGGGACCGTGCGCGGTGACCTGCCGCTGCTCGGCAAGGACGGGAAGAAGTACGCAGACGGGGTGCCGCCGGTCGGGATCTCCCTGCCCGGTGGGCGGCTCCAGCGTTTCCAGCTGGTCTCCGGGCAGGTGCCCGACCCCGGGGAGGTCGCCCTCGACAGGAGGGTGGCGGCCAGGACCGGATTCGGGATCGGAGACACGGTCCAGGTCCTCGACCCGAAGAAGAGGCCGTACGCCCTGAAGGTCGCCGGGATCGCCGACTTCGGGCTCGACGCCGAGATCGGATCCCGGGGCGCGCTCGGCCTGGCCCCCGCGGAGGCGGCCCGGCTGACCGGCGTGACCGGCCTGCGGGAGATCGACATCGCGGGCGACCTGGACGCCGCCGACGTGCAGGCAGTCGTGGGCGAGGCCGAGGTGCTGACCGGCACCGAGTTGTCCTCGGTGCTGTCGGGCACCAGCGGGGCCGACATCAGGACGGTCAAGGCCGCCCTGCTGATGTTCGGCCTGGTGTCCCTGCTGGTCGCGGGCATGGTCATCTACAACACGTTCTCGATTCTGATCGCCCAGCGGATGCGGGAGTTCGCCCTGCTGCGCTGTGTCGGTGCGAGCCGGGGGCAGGTCTTCGGCAGTGTCCTGCTCGAGTCGGCGATCGTCGGCGCTGTCGGCTCGCTGTTCGGTCTCGCGCTGGGCGCGCTGCTCGGTCGGGGCGCGTTCACGGTGTTCAACGCCTTCGGCGCGGACTTCCCGGCCGGCACCCTGATGCTCGCCCCGCGCACCATCGTGGTCGCCCTGTTCGTGGGCGTCGCGGTGACGGTCCTGTCGGCGTTGCTCCCCGCCCGCACCGCCACCGCGGTCGCCCCCATCCGGGCGCTCGGTGACGAACGCGAGCCGGGCTCCGCCAGGTTCCGGCTCGGCCGGCCGCGCCTGGCCGCGGCCGTGCTGTTCTGGCTGGCCGGGGTGGCCGCGACATTCCACGGCGCGGTGCTGATGGACCCGGGCGAGGGCGCGCTGTTCACGGTCGCGGCCGGCGGCAGCCTGGTGTTCCTCGGGGTGATCGCACTGATGCCCCTGCTGGTCCGGCCGCTCGGGAGATTCGCGGGGGCGCTCCCGGCCCGGTTCGGCGGGGTCCCGGGCCGCCTCGCCGTCCAGAACGCCCAACGCACCCCGCGCCGGACCGCGACCACGGCGATCGCCCTCACGGTCGGCATCGGGCTGATGAGCATGTTCGCGGTTGCCGCGGCCAGCGGCAGGGAGACCTCGGTCCGGGCCATCGACCTGCAGGTTCCGGTGGACTTCTCGATCGTGTCGCAGTCCGACCGGGCCCTGCCCGCCGAGCTCGCCACCGCCCTCACGGCCGTGCCCGGCGTCACCAAGGTCATCGAGGTCCGCTCGGTCGAGGCCCGCTTCGGCCGGAACGACAACACGATCGCCACGGCCAGCACGTTCGACTTCGCGATGGTCCCCACGCAGGTCAGGGACCTCAAGCCCGGCACTGTCGCGGTCTTCGACGACGTCTCCAAGGCGGAGGACCTGGCCGCCGGCACGCAGGTGCAGCTGAGAACGGGGCGCGGCCTGGTCCCTCTCACCGTCGGCCCGGTGCTCAAGGGCGACCCCCAGGTGGGCGGGGTTTTGCTGCGCCCCGACGACTTCCAGAAGTACTTCGGCAGGGTCGGCCTGAACACGATCTACCTCAACGGTGGCACCGACGAGGGCGTGAGGAAGGCCCTCTCCGCCTACGACGACGTCGGCATGACCTCGACCGCGACCCTGAAGGACCAGTTCGACGCGGCATACGACTCGATGCTCCTGGCCTTCGGCGGCCTCCTGGGCCTCGCCGTCCTGATCGCCCTCTTCGGTATCGCCAACACCCTGACCCTCTCCGTCGTGGAACGCACCCGGGAGTCAGCACTGCTCCGCGCGCTCGGCCTGACCAAACGCCAGCTCCGCCGCATGCTCCTCGTCGAAGCCCTGATCATGTCCGTGATCGGTGCCCTCACCGGCGTGGCCCTGGGCCTCGCCTACGGCTGGGCCGCCACCCGCGCCCTCGATTCCAGCATCATCTTCGCCATCCCCTACCCGCAGATCCTCGGCCTGATCCTGATCGCAACCCTCGCCGGAGCACTGGCGGGCGTCCTGCCGGCCCGCAGAGCCGCGAGGGCCTCCATCGTGGGCTCCCTGGCCTGAGGTCAGTCCCAGGACGACCAGGTGCTGGTGGGAACCTCGACGCCGAACGGCTCCAGGAATACAGCCTCGTCGAAGGCCCAGGGGTTCTCGGTAGGGGTTCCGGT
>JBDSTJ010000118.1:0-3440 GCA_039928335.1 Streptosporangiaceae bacterium
TATGGGTATATCCCGTCGCCGGAAGCCGATGAGCCCGGCCGCACCCAGAATGAGCGCAATGGCGAGCAGGACGACCAAGGAGGTCGCACTGACATGGCCGCCGGGAAGCCGGGGGACATGGGTGAACGGCGAGATGTCCAGGACCCACTGGTCGAGCTTGAAGATCGCCCCGAACTGGCCGAAGACGAGGCAGAGGACCGGTGCGGCCCACGCGACCGCGGTAAGGCGCGGCAACAGGCCATAGCAGAGCAGGGTGACGGCCGCGACCGTCCAGACGGCCGGAAGCTGGACCAGCGCGGCACCCAGGACGCGGGGAAGCTCACCACCCAGGTCGCCCCTGCCGGTGCCGTAGGTGAGGCCGGCGAACAGACCGTAGGACAGCAGGGCAGCGGAGGTTCCGAGGATGGTGAAGGTCAGGTGGCCGGCCGCCCAGCGCAGTCGGCTGACCCCCAGGCTCAGGACGGGTTCGGCCCGCTGGCCCGCCTCCTCGGACCGCAGCATGAACACCGTCTGGACGGCGTAACCGGCGGCGATCACCCCGATCAGGCTGGTCATCGCCGCGAGGAAGCTGTCGCTGAACGCTCCCTGGCCGCCCATCCGGTCGAGGATGTCCTGGAGCCGTTGGTTGTCGCCGACGGTGGTGTCGGCGCTCTGGGCGAGGCCGCCGAACACGGCGCCGGCCACGGCGAAGCCGAACGACCAGGCGATCAGCAGGCCCCGGTGCAGCCGCCAGGCCAGCCCGAGCGGACCGCCCAGGTAGGCGCTCCCCTCGGCCGGCCCCAGCCGGGGCTGAAGGAGCCCGGCACCGATGTCCCGCCTGGCCGACAGCGCGTAGGCGCCGGCGGTCAGGACCAGGACAAGAGCGAGGGCGGGAAGGAACAGCCACCAGCGTTCGTCGGCGTAGGCTCGGACCCGCTGCAGCCAGGCGATCGGCGACAGGACCCACAGCCACGACGCGCCGCCGTCGTCACCGCCGGCGTCCCCGGCCATGCGCAGCAGGTAGACCCCGGCCAGTGCGGCGAAGCCGATGCCCCGGGCGATCCGGGCGCCGGCGCACACCTGAGCGAGGAAGACACCGACGGCGGCCATGATCCAACCGGCCAGCGTCACCTCCAGCCCGAGGGCGAACGCACCGGCCACGGAGGAGTCGAGCGAGGTCATGCCGAGCGCGACCAGAAGCCCCAACACCAGATCGGCGCAGAACAGGACGGCAAGCACGGCGCTGACCGGGGCCTGCCTGCCGATCGGGGTGGC
This sequence comes from Streptosporangiaceae bacterium, assembly GCA_039928335.1. Lineage (GTDB taxonomy): Bacteria > Actinomycetota > Actinomycetes > Streptosporangiales > Streptosporangiaceae > Actinocorallia. The sequence continues at coordinate 1,255 of JBDSTJ010000118.1, forward strand.
CGCGAGGAGTTCCCGCCGGCCCGCCTCCTCCTCGGTACGGGTGTGGCGGACCGCGGTCAGCAGGTTGATCACTGCGACGATCACGAGGACGCTGGTCGCCCGCTGGGCTCCCAGGGCCCCGGTGCCCGAACCGAAGGCGGGACCGAACATCGCCATGTACGACCCGGTGCCGGCGGTCTCGGCGATGAACGTGAGCCGCTCGGCCCCGGTCGGGTAGAGCTTGTCGATCGAACTGGTCAGGCTGACGGTGTAACCGGCCAGCAGGACGACCCAGACGGGTAGCAGCCACCGGTCGCGGCGCAGGATCAGCCGGATCAGCTTGCCGGTCCCCTGATGCGCCCTCACCGGACGGCCTTCGTCTGGTCGCCGTCGGAACTCCGGCCGTCGTAGTGGCGCAGGAACAGCTCCTCAAGCGAGGGCGGGCGGCTGACCAGGCCGCGGACGCCGATCTTGGTGAGGTGGATCAGGGCCTCGTCGAGTCCCTCGGGGTCGACTGAGAACTCGACGTGGTCGCCCTGCACCGACACGTGGTGCACGCCGGCCAGCCCGGACAGGTCATCGGGTGGGCCGGCCAGGTCGGCGGAGATCGTGGTGCGGGCGAACTGGCGCATCTCGGCGAGGCTGCCGGTGTCGACGGTGCGGCCGTCCCGGATGATGCTGACCCGGTCGCACAGCGCCTCGACCTCCGACAGGATGTGGCTCGACAGCAGCACGGTGCGGTCGCCGCGGCTCTGCTCCTCCTTGATGAGCCGGCCGAACGTCTCCTCCATCAGCGGGTCGAGCCCGGACGTCGGCTCGTCGAGGACGAGCAGTTCCACGTCGGAGGCGAGCGCGGCGATCAGGGCGACCTTCTGGCGGTTGCCCTTGGAGTAGGCGCGGCCCTTCTTCTTCGGATTGAGGTCGAAGCGCTCGATGAGGGCGTTCTTGCGGGTCTGGTCGAGCCCGCCCCGCATCCGGCCCAGGAGGTCGATGGTCTCGCCGCCGGAGAGGTTGGGCCACAGGGTGACGTCGCCGGGCACGTAGGCGAGCCGGCGGTGCAGTTCGGTGGCGTCGGCCCAGGGATCGCCGCCGAGCAGTGTGACCTCGCCCCCGTCGGCCCGCATCAGGCCGAGCAGGATCCGGATCGTGGTGGTCTTTCCGGCTCCGTTCGGGCCGAGAAAGCCGTGCACCTCACCGGTGCTGACGACGAGGTCGAGGTCGTCCAGCGCCCGGGCCGAGCCAAAGGTCTTCACCAGTCCTGCCACCGAGATCGCGTCGGTCATGACGGGGCTCCTTCGGGGGGCGGAGCGGGGCTCCGCAGTTCATGGGTGGGGTTTGTCGAAGGCTGCCTGGGACGCGGCCGCGTACTCCGCGCTGATCAGGCTGTGCGAGTAGATGTCGAGCAACCCGAGCGCGACCCTGCGGTCGCCCTCGGGGCCGAAGATGTCGGTCGCCAGGGCACGGGACAGATGCTCGTGCAGCAGGGGGATGCCCACGGCCATGGCAGTGATCAGAGCGGCGCGGGACCGGGCGTCGGCCAACGGCGGTTCGCCGCGGTCCTGGTCGCGGCGGACCAGCCACTGCTCGGTCATCCCGACCATCTCGTCGAACATGTTCGCGGCCGTGACCGAACCGTCGATCAGGGCGCGCGCGACATAGCGGAACAGCGGGTGCATCGCGCTGCGGGAGGCGGCGGCGAAGGCGGCCTCGTCGGGGGGCCCACCCGCCAGGGACTGCTGGTTGTACTGGCGGGTGGCCTCCATGACGTACTCGTCGCACGCCTGGCGCAGTGCCTCCTTGGAGCCGAAGTGGTGCCGGACCAGGCCGAGGGAGACCCCGGCGCTCTGCGCGATCCCGCGGATCGTCGCCCGGGCGAATCCGTACTCGGCGAAGTGGCCCAGCGCCGCGTCCCTGATCCGGGCGCGCGCGGTGAGGTCTTCGAAGGCCGGACCCTGGCTGGTCGTCGCCACGCTGCTCCTATGTCCGTGTGCAGTCTGCTGTTCCCCAGTACAGCTGACAATACACACGTATAGGACGGTCACACAAGAACGGTCAGGGCTTGTGGGCCACCAGGATCAGGCAGCCGACCCCGGGCACCGCCGGCTGCGCGGCGCGGGCGGACTCCAGCACCTCCTCAATGCTGATGCCGTGCTGCCGCTCGAACTCCCGTCGGCTCCTGAAGATGTTGTCGAGAAGCCGGTAGAAGG
>JBDSTJ010000119.1:0-4016 GCA_039928335.1 Streptosporangiaceae bacterium
GAGTTGTCAGCGCGGACGCTACCAGCCGTTCCGGTCTGTCCGTAATGAGTTCACATGATCTTTACGACTGAGGTGCACTCCGGGTCAGCCGCGTAGGGACGCCGTGACCGTGACCACACCCGCGGCACAGGCATCCTGCGTCGTGGGCAAGGCCAGGACGGGTTCGTCCCGCGGATTCGCCACGAACGTCGCGACGTCCACGCCGCAGATGAGCGACGGCCCGACGGCCCCCTCCGCGAACTGCGGAAGGCGTTGTCCCCGGCGAGCGAAACCCCAGTGCCTGCCCTGCGAGCCTCACAAGGACGCGATCATCAGCCGGAGGGCATCAGGGAGAGCACCGGCCTCGGTCTCCGCGACGCTCCAGCCGCGGATCGTGGCCCGGCGCGCGCGTTCGTCGGCCGGCAGCGTACTCAGATAGCCGCAGGGCGCGTCCGGCCAGTCCCCGGCCGGGGTCGGCAGGTCGGTGTCGATGAAGACATAGCCGCCGACCAGCCGGTGGGCGGCCCGCTGGGCGGCCGCGACCGCCGGGAGCAGCGGCCCGGCCAGACCGGTGGCGACCAGGACCAGTGGCGGGGTCGGGGCGGTCGCGCCGATCGCGAGCGCGACCCCCGCGACGTAGCGCGGACCCGCGTCTTCTGCGGGGTGCGTGGCCACGACCTGAAGGCGATGGGTACGGAGTGCGTCGGCCAGGCCCCCGGGCAGGGGCGAACCGAGCAGGACGAGGGTGCCGGGCGTCATCTCCGTATGGTGACAGGTCCCAGGGTGGCAGGTCCCCTAGGCTTGGGCCGTGAGCGATCGTGACGAACTGCTGCAAGAGATCAGGACCAAGGCTGTGGTGCACGGGGACTTCACCCTGTCCTCGGGCAAGAAGTCGACTTTCTACGTCGACCTGCGCCGGGTCACCCTGGACGGCCTGGCCGCCCCGCTGGTCGGCAAGGTGATGCTCGACCTGACCGACGACCTGGGCTACACCGCCGTCGGCGGGCTGACCCTGGGCGCGGACCCGGTGGCCACGGCGATGCTGCACGCCGCCGCCGCGCGGGGCCAGTGCCTGGACGCCTTCGTGGTGCGCAAGGCCGTCAAGGAGCACGGGATGCAGCGCCGGATCGAGGGGGCCGACATCAAGGGCCGCCGGGTCCTGATCGTCGAGGACACCTCGACCACCGGCGGCTCGCCGCTGACGGCCGTGGAGGCCGCACGCGAGGCCGGGGCGGTCGTCGTCGCGGTGGCCACGATCGTGGAGCGCGGTGCGGCGGAGCGGATCTTCGGGGCGGGCCTGGAGTACCGGCACGCCTTCGACCTGGCGGACCTGGGCGTGTGACGCGGGACGGCAGGGTCACCAGGTCCTGGTGACCCTGCCGTCCTTGATGTTCATGCCCACCTGGTCCTTGGCGGTGTCGAGCTTGACGACCTTCCCGTCCAGGATCACCTCGGCCGACTTCGGGTCGTAGATCGTCAGGTCGACGTCGGGTTGGCTGAGGATGCGGGTCTCGCCCTGGTTGAGCCTGCCCTGGTAGATGATCGTGTTGCTGACCGGGACCTTGGCGAGCATCCGGACGCTGGGCCCGACCGCCTTGACGGTGGCGAAGGATCCGTTGGTGGACTGCTGCGTCGACACGGACGGTCCGGCCGTCGAGACCGGCTTCCCGCCCTGGGAGTTGAGCGTCCCCACCAGGGCCGTACCGCCGACGCCCACCAGCGCAAGCGCCACCATGACCGCCACCACGACGATCATTATGCGCGCCAGACCGCGAGGGTCATTCCGATGTCGTCCCACAGGGGGAGGTTAGCGATACCCGGAGAGTGGATCGACCAGAGTGACGGTTCGGTCACCGAGATGCTCATGCGTTCTTCGCCGGCTCACCCCTTGCCGGCTCAACTCTTGCGGGTGGTCCGCCCCTTCATTACCTCCCGGGCGATCGGGATGACCGAGATGATCAGAATGACCAGGACGCCGGGAATGATGTAGCGGTCGATGTGCGGGACCTTGTTGCCGAGGTAGTGGCCCAGCAGGAACAGGCTGTCGGTCCAGATGACGCCGCCGATGGCGTTCCAGATGAGGAACCGCTTTCCGTCCATCCCGAGCATCCCGGCGAGCGGGTTCAGGAAGGTCCGGACGATCGGGATGAAGCGGGCGATCACCACGGCCTTCTCCGGCCCGAACTTGTCGAAGTAGTGCTCGGCCTTCTCCACCCACTCGGTGCGGAAGATCTTGGAATCGGGCCGGTCGAACAGCCTTCGCCCGTACCTCTGCCCCAGCCAGTGCCCCAGCTGGGCCCCGGCGATCGCGGCGACCGGCCCGGCGATCAGCAGGAACGGCAGCGAGAGCTGCTGGAACTCCACCCCGTTGAGCTCACTGACGGCGGTCAGGATGCCGGCGGTGAACAGCAGCGAGTCACCCGGCAGGATGCAGCCGAAGAGCAGTCCGGTCTCCGCGAAGATGATCGCGATCACGCCGATGGCGGCGAAGGTCCCGAACAAGCCGAGCCAGTCGGTGGGGTCGAGGGGGTTCAGCGCAAGGAGATCCACAGGGCGAAGGGTACCGGTCGAAGCGTTCGGGGTAGTTAAGGACGGGTGACACGCCTTCACCCCCGACCTCACCCGGGAAGCGCCGAAGCCGTAAGAGATAGTGAGGCCCGTAGGCAGACCTGCAGGCCGCACCCTCCTGCGGCCATCAAGCTGCGAACGAAAGGGAAAACCACATGCCAATCGCCACTCCTGAGGTCTACGGGGAGATGCTCGACCGCGCCAAACAGGGCGGTTTCGCCTACCCGGCGATCAACGTGACTTCGAGCCAGACGCTCAACGCCGCCCTGCGCGGCTTCGCGGAGGCTGAGAGCGACGGCATCATCCAGGTGTCGACCGGCGGCGCCGAGTACCTGTCCGGTTCGGTCAAGAGCATGGTCGTCGGTTCGGCGGCCTTCGCCGAGTTCGCCCATGTCGTGGCGGCCGAGTACGACGTCAACATCGCCCTGCACACCGACCACTGTCCCAAGGACAAGCTCGACGGATTCATGCGTCCGTTGATCAAGATCTCGCAGGAGCGGGTGGCGCGCGGCCAGGAGCCGCTGTTCCAGTCGCACATGTGGGACGGGTCCGCGGTGCCGCTCGGGGAGAACCTCGAGATCGCGGTGGAGCTCCTCGCCGAGTCCGTCAAGGCTCGGACGATCATGGAGATGGAGATCGGCGTCGTCGGCGGCGAGGAGGACGGCGTAGCGCACGAGATCAACGAGAAGCTCTACACGACCGTCCAGGACGCCCTGGACACCGCCGCGGCCGTCGGCGTCGGCGAACACGGCCGCTACATCCTGGCCGCGACCTTCGGCAACGTGCACGGCGTCTACAAGCCCGGCGCCGTCAAGCTCCGGCCGGGTGTGCTCAAGGAGCTCCAGGACGCCGTCGGCGCCAAGTACGGCAAGGACAAGCCGTTCGACCTGGTCTTCCACGGCGGCTCCGGCTCCGCGCTCGAGGAGATCCGCGAGGCCATCGGCTACGGCGTGATCAAGATGAACATCGACACCGACACCCAGTACGTGTTCACCCGCCCGGTCGCCGACCACATGCTCCGCAACTACGACGCGGTGCTCAAGGTCGACGGTGAGGTCGGCAACAAGAAGCTGTACGACCCCCGCTCGTGGGGCAAGGCCGCCGAGGCCGCCATGGCCGCCCGGGTCACCCAGGGCTGCCACGACCTGCTGTCGGCGGGCAAGAAGCTCACCTAGGGACCGTCGCCCGGCCGACTGGTCTCCGTGGATATGAGACCCACCCGGGCGAAGCGGGGCCGGATTGCCTACCATGACTGGCATGAGCCAGAACCTGCTCGGCGGCCCGGCCCCGACCCTTCTCACCGATCTGCCGGAGGCCAGCACCATGCTGGCCGATGGTGTCGACCCGTACGAGGTGGCCGCGAAGTACCCCCAGTACGTCGCGGTCTGGGCGGTCCTCGCGGACAAGGCCTTCATCCGGGGCGGTGTGATCGACTCCTACGCCTACGCGCGCACCGGCTACCACCGGGC
>JBDSTJ010000120.1:0-4141 GCA_039928335.1 Streptosporangiaceae bacterium
TGGCGGTGACGCCGCACGAGACCGCGGTGGAACAGCGGCACGGCACCTACGACGAGGCGAGCCCGCCCCGGCGGCACCGGCACCGCGCAGGCCACCCCGCCCGGCATCCCGTCCCTGACCACCGCCAAGTCCCAGCTGGCCGCGCTGGGCGTCGCCACCGAATCCCACCAGTCCACCTACGACCGGGCGCTGTTCCCGCACTGGATCACGATCTCCGGTACCTGCAACACCCGCGAGACCGTGCTCAAGCGCGACGGCAGCGGCGTGACCGTCAACTCCTCCTGCGTCGCCACGGCGGGCAGTTGGCACAGCCCCTACGACGGTGCGACCTGGACCGCCATCGGGGACGTCGACATCGACCACATGGTGCCGCTGTCGGAGGCCTGGCGGTCCGGCGCGTGGGCCTGGACCACGAGCAAGCGCCAGTCCTTCGCCAACGACCTGGCGGCGCCGCAGCTGTGGGCCGTCACCGACAACGTCAACCAGTCCAAGGGCGACCAGGACCCGACCACCTGGAAGCCGTCCCTCACCGGTTTCTGGTGCACCTACGCCAAATCCTGGATCACCGTCAAGTACAAGTACGCCCTCGCACTCCAGAGCACCGAGAAGACGTCGCTGACCAGCATGCTCAACTACTGCTGAGACCGTAGGCCGTGGCGAACTCGGCGAGCTTGGGCAGGGCCTCCCGGGTCCGGGTCCACGGCTTGACGATCAGCCGGTCCACGCCGAGCGCCGCCCACGCGGCGATCTCGTCGGGACCGCTCAGCTCGTAGGCGTGCACCGTGATCTCGAACGGCTCCGGGTTCGATCCCCGAAGTTCCCGGAGCCGGTCGAGCTTCGCTTTCACCGCGTCCAGGGTCTGCGGCATGCTGATCCACCCGTCGCAGCGCGCCGCCCGCCGCAGCGCCGCGTCCGACTCTCCGCCGACGATGATCGGCAGCCGTGCCTGCACCGGTTTGGGCTCGAACGCCACCTCGGGGAACCGGAAGTGCGCGCCCTCGTGCGTCACCACCGGCTCGGACCAGAGCCTGCGGGCCACCTCGATGGCCTCGTCCAGCCGCTTGCCGCGGGTCCTGAAGTCCACACCCGCCGCGATCCACTCCCCCTCGTACCAACCGGAGCCGACGCCTGCGATCGCCCGCCCGCCGGAGATGTGGTCGAGCGTCGCGAAGGCCCGCGCGGTGATCAGCGGATGCCGGAGCCCGAACAGGTAGACCGCGGTCCCGAGCCTGATCTGCGAGGTCACGGCCGCGATCGCGCACAGGTAGGCGGTCGCGTCGAACAAGGGCGTGACCGGGTTGATCCCCGGGTCGCTGGTGCCGGGGTAGGTGGCCGTGGACAGGTCCGTGGTGAAGACCAGGTGCTCGGGCATCCACACCGATTCGAACCCGAGGCGGTCCGCCTCGACGGACAGTTCCTGCCAGATCCCTGGATGTACGAGCCCGAGCGGTACGCCGAACTTCATCTGGTCCTCTTTCTCACGTGGTACGGCCGTCTGCGCGGTCCTTGGAGATCGCGGCCGGAGCCCGGTCGAGGGCGTCGCCGTAACCGCCGCCGCCCGAGGTCTCCAGGACCAGGGCCTCCCCCGCCGCCAGCGGCTGCCGGGTGGCCTTGGTGTGGAGTGGTTCGCGGGTCCCGTCGGCGAGCTCCCGGTAGTAGCCGCCGGCCCGGCCCGGCGAACCGCCCGAGGCGCCGGGCGGCGCTTTGTGCAGCCGGTCGCCGCGGGTGTCGACCCGGGCGTCCTCGAGCATGCGCAGCACGGTGCGGGTGCCGAGCCCGCCCCGGTGCAGGCCCGCGCCGCCCGAGTCCGGGATCAGCTCGACGGACTCGACCCGGACCGGCAGCCTTGCCTCGATCGGCTCGACCTGCGGGATGATGTTGCGGCCACCGCCGAACAGCGCCCCGGTCGCGTCGGGGCCGTCCCGGAACGCGCTGGCCCCCATCCCGCCGAGGTCGAACGACATGTGCAGCCAGGGCCGGCCGGCCCCGCTGATGCTGAAACCCTGCAGGATCCCCGAGGCCGCGACACCCCGGTCCGGCAGCGCCGCGGTGAGCGCAGCGAAGATCGCCTCCTCGGCGGCGGCGACCGTCCCGAACCGGCCGCCGCCGGGGAAGGGCGGCGTGCAGTTGACGAGCGTGCCGGGCGGCATCCGGACGTCGAGCGGCGCGAAGCAGCCCTCGTTGAGTGGCAGCGACGGGTCGACGTAGCAGCGCACCGCGTACATCACCCCGCCGAGGGTCTGGGAGAACCCCGAGTTGACCGGGAGCGCGACCTGCTCGTCGGTGCCCTCGAAGTCGATCTCGGCCGCACCGTCGTCCAGCGTCACCCTGACCCGGATCGTGAGGCCGTCGTCCAGGGTGTACGAACCGGTGTAGGAGCCGTCGGGGATCTCCCGCAGCGAGGCCCGCATGCGCTCCTCGGTGTGCCGCAGGTAGTCCTCGACGCCGTCGGCGAACGGGTCGCGGAACCCGTCGTCGAGCCGTTCCTCGACCAGTTCCTCGAGCCGTTTCGCCGCGACGTTCGCGCCGGCGATCAGGGCCCGGAGGTCCCCGACGAGCCGGTCGGGCGTCCTGGAGTTCGCCGCGAGGATCCGGACGAGGTCGTCGACGAGCCCGCCGGCGGTCGCGATCCGCACCGGGGGGAGCTGCACGCCTTCGAGGAACACGTCGGTGGCGTCGGAGGCCATCCCGCCCGCGGAGATCCCGGACAGGTCCGCGACGTGGATGAGCGTGCCGGTGAAATAGGCCGGGGCTCCGGCGACGAACACCGGGCGCAGGACGATCAGGTCGTTGGCGTGGATCCCGCCCTGGTAGACGTCGTTGAGCAGGAAGACGTCACCGGGGCTGATCGTGTCGAGCGGATACTGCCTGAGCACGTACGGCAGGGCGCTGCGCAGCGAGGCGCACTGGATGATCGCCGTCGAGGTCGAGTGGGCGATGAGCCGGCCGCGCGCGTCCAGGATCGCGGCCGCCGCGTCCGCGCCCTCGACGATGAAGGTGGAGTAGGCCGAGCGGACCACGACGATCGAGGCCTCCTCCGCGGCGATGCACAGGGCGTTGCGCAGGATCTCCGCGGTCAGGTCGTGGTTCAGGTCGTGGTTCACGCGCTCACCTCAAGGACTACGGCGCCGTCGGCGTCCACGGTCGCCTGCCAGCCCGGCGGGACCAGCAGGGAGCACTGCGGTTCGGTCAGGATGCCCGGGCCCTGGAGTTCGCGGCCTGGCACGCGGGTCACGACCGGGATGTCCGCGAAGCCACCGTCGACCCAGACCCGCCGGGTCCGCACCTGGTCGGCCTGCCGGACCTGGTCGGGGACCATCCGGGGGGTGCTCGCGGGGAGCACCACGCGGACCCTGGCCGTGGTGAGCTCTGCCGGGTCGCGGAGGGCGATGCCGTACGACTCGTGGTACCGCTGGTAGAACTCCTCGACGACCTGGCCGATCAGCGCGGGCGTCACCGGGCCCGATGCCAGTTCAATCGTGAACGCATGGGCTTGACCCAGGAAACGGACGCCCACAGACCGTACGACTTCGGTTCCTTCAGGGTGGCTGAGATCCGCTCGGGCGTTCTCCTCCAGTTCGGCGAGCAGGTCCGACAGCTCGCTCAAGGCGTCGCCGCCGGCGGAACAGGAGGTGAGAGTGCCGACCGGGGACAGGAAGGTTCTGGCCCGTTCGACGGCGAGGGAGGCGTACAGCAGGCCTGCGGCCGAGCCGACCCCGCAGTTCGGCGGCATCAGCACCCGGGTGATCCCGAAGAGCGCGGCCAGGCCCGCGACGTGCGTGGGAGCCGCCCCGCCGAGCGCGACGAGCGTGTAGCCGCGCGGGTCGATCCCCCGGCGTACCGTCACCACGTGGATGGCCGCGCCCATCTGGGCGTTGGCGATCTCGTGGATCGCCGCCGCGGCCGTCACCGCGTCCACGCCGAGCGGTTCCGCGACCCTCGCCAGGGCCTGCTCGGCCAGTTCCACCGAGAGCGGGAACGCGAACTCCGCCGCCGACAGGTAGCCGAGGACCAGGTTGGCGTCGGTGACCGTCGGCTCGACGCCGCCGAGCCCGTAACAGGCGGGGCCCGGGGCCGCGCCCGCCGACTGCGGGCCCACCCGCAGGGTCCCGTTGTCGACCCAGGCGATCGAGCCGCCGCC
>JBDSTJ010000121.1:0-5144 GCA_039928335.1 Streptosporangiaceae bacterium
CAACCGCCACATCATCGTCGACGACGTGACGATCGAGGGCGCGGGCAGCTGGTACACGGTCATCAAGGGCAGCGAGGTCGCGCTGAACCCGCCGGCCCCTGACGGGTCGGTCCACACCGGGGTCGGCTTCTACGGCCGGGACGCCTCCGCCGGGGGCAGCCGGAACGTCCACCTGTCCGGGTTCGCGATCGAGGGCGACGTCCGCGAGCGCATCGACACCGACCAGGTCAACGGCATCGGCGGGGCGCTCAGCGACTCGACGATCGACGGCCTCTACCTCCACCACACCAAGGTGGGCGTGTGGGTCGACGGCCCGATGACCAACCTCAAGATCACTGACAATGTGATCGTCGACCAGATCGCCGACGGTCTCAACTTCCACACCGGGGTCACCGACTCGGTGGTGTCGGGCAACTTCGTCCGCAACACCGGTGACGACGGCCTCGCGATGTGGTCGGAGAAGACCTCCAATGCCCGCAACACCTTCGACCACAACACGGTGCAGACCCCGGTGCTCGCCAACGGGATCGCGGTCTACGGCGGGACCGATCTCACGGTCTCCAACAACCTGATCGCGGACCCGATCCGGGAGGGAAGTGCCATCCAGGTCGGTTCCCGCTTCGGCGCGGAGGCCTTCGCCGGCCACCTGTGGATCACCGACAACACCACGGTCCGGGCCGGCACGTTCGAGCTCAACTGGAAGGTCGGCCTCGGCGCGATCTGGTTCTTCGCCCTGGACCAGGACATCGACGCCGACATCCAGGTCGTGGGGGACCACTTCCTCGACAACACCTACAACGCGATCATGTCGGTCTCCGACTGGCCGGTGAAGGACCTGTACTCGATCACAAATGTTCATTTCAGGGACATCCGGGTCGACGGCACGGGCACGTCGGTCGTGAGCGGCCGGGTGGCGGGTGCGGCGTCGTTCGAGAACGTGGACGCGCGCAATGTCGGCGCGGTCGGGGTGAACAACTGCGGGTCGTTCAACTTCAAGCCGACCGGCTCGGAGTACTCGCTGACCGACCTCGGTGGCAACGACGGCGGCTGGCTCGCCGCCTGGCTGCTGCCCAACACCATCACCTGCGACGACCGCCCGCCGGTCGTCGCACCACCGGCCCCGTCGGCCTGGTAACGACGCACCGATTCCGCCGCCGGCGGGGAGCCGCACGAGGCTCTCCCGCCGGCGGCGGCACCGTTCCCGGCCAGCGCCCACGACCGGACAGCTGGCCTGCGCCGCGGAAGAAGTCTGGTTCGGTACTGGACTCGCGGCGCGACGGGGAGAAAGCTGTCGGTTCAAGATGCGACAGAGCAGCCGTGTGGGGACCCGGCCGCCAGAGACGGCGGTCCGGGATCTGTTCGAGCGCACTCGGGCAGGATATTTTCGTATTCATCCTGGACTGAGGCGTCTCGGGGGGATCATGTTGCTGGCGGTCACCGGCTCGGTGGCCGTCGCCACGGACTTCCCGATCCTGAGCGCCCTGGTGTTCGTGCTGGTCTTGCTGGTGGTGGTGGATCTGACTCTTCGTTCCCCGGCCGGGGTCGCAGTGCTGGCGGTGGTGGCCGCCTGGCTGGGCGTCAGCCTGCCCCTGACCGGCCTGTTCCCCGAGCCCCACTACCAGGGCGTCGCGCTGGTCCTGCTCGCCGTCCCCGTGTCCGTCCTGTCGCTGCTGCTCAGCGCCTACGCGCCGTGGCGGACCGCCGCCTGGGCGCTCGGCTGCGCCGCGGTCGTCACCAGCGCGCTCGCCCAGCCCGCGCCGCGTCTGCACGTCGGCCCGGCCTGGGTGGCGGCGCTGCTCGTGCTGGCCTACCGCTGGGACCGGGCCCGCCGGGTCGTGCCTGCGGAGTCCTATGACTCCGGCTGGGTCGAGGAGACGCCGGTCGTGCTCCGCGAGCAGGTCAGGGGCATCGCGGAGGTCCCCGAACCCCGCGAGTCCGTCGAGGACCTGCAGCCCTACGAGGAGGAGATCTCCGTCGAGGAGGCGCTGGCCGAACTCGAGGAAATGATCGGCCTGGAGCCGGTGAAGCGGCAGGTCAGGTCCCTCGCGGCCTCCATCGAGGCCGCGAACCTGCGGGCCCAGGCCGGGGTGCCGATCGAGAAGCCGCTGCGGCACCTGGTCTTCGCCGGGCCGTCCGGCACCGGCAAGACCACCGTCGCCCGGTCCCTCGCCAAGATCTTCTACGCCTTCGGGCTGCTGCCCTCGGCGCATGTCGTCGAGGTGCACCGGGCGGACCTGGTCGGGGAGTTCCTGGGCGCGACCGCGATCAAGACCAACCAGGTGGTGGACTCCGCGCTCGGCGGGGTGCTCTTCATCGACGAGGCCTACGCCCTGGTCAACGCCTCTGACGGGCAGCCGGACCGGTTCGGCAACGAAGCCGTGCAGACGCTGCTCAAACGGGCCGAGGACGACCGCGACAACCTGGTGATCATCCTGGCCGGGTACGAGTCGCAGATGGAGGAGTTCCTCGACTCCAACCCCGGCCTGGCCTCCCGGTTCGGGACCCGGATCCTGTTCCCGTCCTACAGCCCCGAGGAGCTGCTGCAGATCGTCACGCTCAACACCGAGACGCGCGGCGACGTGCTGTCGATCGACGCACTCGAACTGCTGGCCGAGCGGTTCGAGGACGTGCGGCGGCGCGGGATCATCGACCAGCTCGGCAACGGGCGCTTCGTCCGCACCCTCGCCGAGGCCGCCGGCCGCGCCCGGGATGTGCGGGTCGTGGGCGCGCCGCTGCTGCCGACGGCCGTCGAGCTCGTCACGGTCCGCAGCAATGATGTCGCCCTGGCCTACGCGGAGATCACCGCCCGCTACCGCGGCTACGCCGAGACGCCGACGCTGGAGGAGGCGCTGGCCGGCCTCGAAGGCATGATCGGCCTGGAGCCGGTGAAGCGGCAGGTCCGGGAGATCACCGCGCAGCTGCAGGTCCGCAGGCTGCGAACGGCCCAGGGGCTGCCCGCCCAGCCGCCGATGCGGCACTTCGTGTTCGCCGGGCCGCCCGGGACGGGCAAGACGACCGTCGCCCGGGTTCTCGGCGGGGTCTTCGCGGCACTGGGCCTGCTGACCCGGCCCGAGGTCGTCGAGGTGTCCCGGGTCGATCTCGTCGGCGAACACCTCGGCGCCACCGCGATCAAGACCAACAAGGTCGTCGACTCGGCGCTCGGCGGCGTGCTGTTCGTCGACGAGGCCTATGCCCTGTCCTCGGACGCGTTCGGGGCCGAGTCCGTGCAGACGCTGCTCAAGCGCGCCGAGGACGACCGGGAGCGGCTCGTCGTGGTCCTGGCGGGCTACCCGGCCGACATGGACCGGCTGCTGCGCTCCAACCCGGGGCTCGCCTCCCGCTTCGACACCCGGGTGGCGTTCCCGTCCTACGGTCCCGACGAGTTGCTGCAGATCGCCATCGACCTGGCCACCGCCGGCGGCGACCGGTGGGAGGACGCCGCGCTCGACCTGGTCGCCGGGGTGTTCCAACGGGCCTGCGGGCGCGGCGTCGTCGACGAGCTGGGCAACGGGCGGTTCGCCCGGTCGCTGTATGAGAAGGCGTGCGCGGCACGTGATGTCCGGGTCGCCGGGCTGGGGGCGCCCACGATGGGCGAGCTCACCACGCTCACCGCGGCGGACGTTCCGCACCACCCGCGATGATCGAGGTCATCCTGCCCGGACCGCTGACGACCGTCCAGGACCTGGGCCGGGCCGGGTTGGCACACCTGGGCGTCCCCGGGTCCGGGGCGGCCGACCTGGCCGGGTTCGGGCTGGCGAACCGGCTCGCCGGGAACCCGCCCGGGGCCGCGGCCCTGGAGCTGACCCTCGGCGGGGCCGTGCTGCGGTTCGGCACCCGCGCCTGGATCGCGGTGACCGGCGCGCCGGCACCACTGACGATCGACGGGCGTCCGTGCGGCCTGAACGCCCCCTGTTTCGTCCGGGCCGGATCGGTGGTCGCCCTCGGGACCCCGGTGACAGGGCTGCGGACCTATCTCGCGGTGCGCGGCGGACTCGACGTCGAACCGGTCCTCGGCAGCCGCTCCACCGACCTCCTGTCCGGCCTGGGCCCCGCGCCGCTCGCCGCCGGCGACCGGCTGCCGGTCGGCCGGGCCGGTGCCGACTTCGGCGCGGTGGACGTCGCTCCGGTGCGGCCGCCGCCGGACCGGCTCGTGCTCCGGGTCCGCCCCGGACCGCACCATGACTGGTTCACCGGCGACGCGCTGACCACCGGGACGTTCGAGGTGACGAGCCAGAGCAACCGGGTCGGCGTCCGGCTCGACGGCCCGCCGCTCGGCCGGGCCCGGGTGGCGGAGCTGCCCAGCGAGGGCATGGTGACCGGGGCGATCCAGGTCCCGCCCGGCGGGCAGCCGATCCTCTTTTTGGCCGACCACCCCACGACCGGCGGCTACCCGGTGATCGCGGTGGTCGCCGCCGCAGACCTGTCCCTCGCCGCCCAGCTGAGGCCGGGCCAGACCCTGCGCTTGTCTGGCCGCCCGTACTCCCGTTGACTGTCAGGTTTCCAGCGGGCAGCACGAGCCGGGGTGTTCGGGGTGAACCCGGTGGTCGAACCCAGCCGCGGGGTCCGGTCAGATCCAGCCCTTCGCCTCGGCGGCGCGGACCGCGCCCAGACGGTTGCTCTCGCCCAGCTTCGTCATCGCGCTGGACAGGTAGTTGCGGACGGTCCCCTCGGACAGGTTCAGGGCGGCGGCGATGCGGGTCGCCTCGCCGCCCGTGCCGACCAGCCGGAGGATCTCCCGCTCCCGTGCGGTGAGCGGGTTGTCGCCGGCGGCCATCGCGGTCGCCGCCAGGTCCGCGTCCAGATAACGGCCACCGGCGTGGACCTTGCGGACGGCGGCGGCGAGTTCCTCGGCGGGGGCGTCCTTGGCGATGAAGCCCAGGACGCCCGCGGCCATCGCCCGGCGCAGGTAGCCGGGGCGGCCCAGGCTGGTCAGGATGCAGACGGCGCAGCGCGCGCCCGAGGCGAGAAGCTGCTCGGCGACGGTCAGCCCGTCGGCGCCCGGCATGTCGATGTCCAGGACGGCGACGTCCGGGTCGTGGGCGGCTACGGCGGCCGCGACCTCGTCGCCCCGGCCGACCTGGACGACCACCTCCAGGTCGGGGTCGAGCGACAGGAGCGCGGCGACCGCGCCCCTGATGAGGTGC
>JBDSTJ010000122.1:0-3895 GCA_039928335.1 Streptosporangiaceae bacterium
ACCGGAACCCATGCTGGTGCGGTCGGCGGGGACGCTTTCCACGGACAGACGGGCCAGGGCGGCGTTGATCAGTCCGGCGCCGAGCCCGATGAGGACCAGGCCGGCGAGGGCAGGCGGCCAGGACCAGTGGCCGCCTGCGCCGAGGAGGAACAGGTTTCCGGCACCGCCCAGGACGAGGCCGAGGGCTGCCTGGCGGCTGCCCGACAGCCGGAGGCGGCCGCCGAGCATCGCCGACAGGACCGAGACCGCGGTCCAGATCGCGCTGATCCCGGCCGCGCGGAGGGCGGAGAAGCCGTGGGCACGTTCCAGGATGGCGGGCAGATAGCTCATCGGGCCGATGACCGACAGGCCCATGGCGATGGCGCCGCTGACGGCGGCCAGGAACGGCGGCCGCCGGAACAGACCCAGGTCGAGCATGGGGGCCTGGCTCGTGGACTCGATCGCGGTGAACGCGGCCAGCAGGAGGAGGGCGGCGGCGAACAGGACGACGACCGGCGGCCGGGCCCAGCCGGTGCGGCCGAGGGTGACGGCGGCCAGCAGCGCGGCCAGACCGAGGCCGAGCGTGGCAACTCCGGGGAGGTCCGGCTTGCGGGGAGACTCGGCTCGGCACTCCGGGAGCACGACGTGGGCGGCCGCGCCGACCAGGGCGGCGGCCACGGCGAGGACCCAGTAGGTGGCCCGCCAGCTCAGATGGTCGGCGAAGAGGCCGGCCAGCAGCGGGCCGAGGGTGAGGCCCGCGCCGATCATCGCGCCCCACAGGGAGATCGCCCGGGTGCGGGTGAGGCCTGCCGGGTAGATGTGGCCGATCAGGCCGAGGCTCGCAGTGAGCAGTGCCGCGCTGGCACCGCCCTGGACGACCCTCGCCAGCACGAAGACAAGGGTGGTGGGAGCCGCTGCGCTCACGGCGGTCGCGAGAGCCATCAGGGCCGACCCGAGGACCAGGACGCGCTTGCGCCCGTGGTCGTCGGCGAGGCTGCCCGCGGTCAGCAGCAGGGCCGCGAGGCCGAGCGCGACGCCGTTGAGGATCCAGGTCTGGCCGGCCGGGCCCGCACCCAGGCTCTCGGAGATCTGCGGCAGCGTGTTGGCGGGCGCGGCGTAGTTCATCAGCACCAGCAGTGGCGCGGTGACCGTCACGGCCAGGACCGTTCCCGGTCTGCGGACGGCTGCGACGGCAGGGGACCCGGACGGTGGAGCGAGGAGCGTCATCGGAGCCCTTCCATGGTTCGTTCTCTGAACTCATTGGACCATAGCAGCAAGGTTCGGTCAATGAACCTTCGGGGTAGGATGGTTTCATGGCGTTGGGCAAAGACTACGAACGGCAGAACTGCGCTCTGGCGCGAGCCCTGGAGCTCGTCGGCGAACGATGGACCCTCCTGGTCGTACGGGACGCTCTCTACGGCGTGCGCCGGTACAGCGACTTCCTCGTGCACCTGGACATTCCACGGGCCGTCCTGGCCGAACGCCTCCAGGCGCTGACCGCCGCCGGAGTGCTGGAGAAACGCCGGTACCAGGAGTCCCCGCCCCGCGAGGAGTACGTCCTCACCGAGATGGGCCAGCAGCTCTGGCCGGCCGTCCACGCCCTGCACCGGTGGGCCGTGGACTTCCTTCTCCCCGAGGGACCGATCCGCCTCTACGTCCACACGACCTGCGGAACGCGCCTCGATCCTGCGGGAATCTGCCCGGACTGCGGCACCCTGGTCACCGCCCGCGACGTGGAGATGCGTCCAGGCCCCGCCGCCGCGGTCGAAGCCCGCACCGATTCGGTGAGTGAAAAGCTGAGCCGTCCCCGCCGCCTCCTCACGCCCATCCACACCTGACTCTCCTCTCGCCGCCGCGTGCGGGAGGGCAGCGGGTGGTGGGTCGCGCCGGCTGCGGTGTGGTGGGCCGGGGGAGAGAGGCGCCTCTCCCCCGGCGGAGTCAGGCGCGGGGGACCACGAAGGCGGGTTCGTAGCTGACGCCTTGTTCGGGCGGCTGGATGCGGCCGGTGCAGGGGTCGACGCGGCAGGCCCGGGAGACCTCGTCGGCTTCCAGGGGCTCGAGGCCGAGTGCGGTGACGCGCCAGCCGCGGATGACGACGGGGGCGCCGGCGTCGTGCGAGCGGGACCGCAGGATGACGCCGGCCGGGACGGACAGGACATGGGCCGCGCCGAGCAGGTCGCAGAAGGCGTCGGGGCCGGGGCGGACCACGTGCACGGTGTCGTCGATCAGGTTGACGACGGCCCTGGCCTGGAGCTCGGTGTCCTGGTCGTTGAGGACCACCGACAGTCGGTGCAGGCCCGGACCGGCCTGGGCGACCAGGGCGGCCAGAGCTCCGCCGGCGAACTCGGCGGAGCGCCGGCGCCGCCTTTCGAGTTCGTCGCCGGTGGCCTCGCGCTGGAGCATCGCCTCGGCGGCCAGCACGGTGAGCTCGTCGGCACGGACGTGGCCCAGCAGGTGCAGGAGCTCGCCGAGCGGCTGGCCGGCGTCGTGCAGCGGGGCCAGCACCCGGGGCTCGGTGGCATAGACCGCCCGGCTCTCGCGGTCGTCGGGGTCCAGGTCGAGGTCATCGCAGAACATCAGGTAGTCACCCGGGTCCCACGGCGAGAGCTGGATCTCCGCGCCTTCGCGGCGCAGGGCTTCCAGTGTTAACGCCAGCTGGCGACGGTATGCGTGATAATCGGGGAAGCCGAGCGAGGGGCAGGCCGCCGACATCTCGTCGAAGTCCTCCTGGTGGCAGAGGACCGGGATGGCCGTGGAGATGATGCCCTGGGGGCGCTTGACGTGGCGGCGACGGCCGTTGCTCTTCTTCTTCCGTGCCATGGTGCTCCTCCTTCGGCCCGGTCGATCCGGGCTTGAGCTCACGCTAAGCGAGGGGTCTGACACTCTCGTCGCCGGGGGAATCCCCCCGGCCGGAGCGGGGTTGTGATGCGCATGAGCGTTCCCGACATCACTCTGAACAATGGCGTCCGTGTCCCGCAGCTGGGGCTCGGCGTCTGGCAGGTCCCTGACGACGGCGCGGAGCGGGCGGTGGCGACGGCCCTGCGGGCCGGCTACCGCAGCATCGACACGGCCAGGCTCTACTTCAACGAGGAAGGAGTGGGGCGGGCGATCCGGGAGTCGGGAGTTCCGCGCGGCGAGCTGTTCGTCACCACCAAGCTCTGGAACGACGCACACGCCTATGACGCGGCGCTCAGGGCCTTCGACGCCAGTCTGGACCGGCTCGGGCTCGACTATGTCGACCTTTTCCTGATTCATTGGCCCGTGCCCGCTCAGGATCTGTTCACCGAAGCTTGGCGGGCCTTCGAGAAGCTGTACGCGAGTGGCAGGGTCAAGGCCATCGGAGTCTCGAATTTCGGCCAGAAGCAGCTCGAACGCTTGGCGGATGAATCGGACATTGTTCCGGCTGTGAACCAGATCGAGCTGCACCCGTACCTCGCCCAGTCCCATCTGCGGCAGTTGCACGCCGAGCGCGGCATCGCCACGCAGGCCTGGAGCCCGCTCGGCTCCGGCCGGGGTCTGCTCGAGGACCCGGTGCTGGTCAGGATCGGTGCGGCCTACGGTAGGAGTGCGGCACAGGTGGTGCTCCGCTGGCACCTGCAGCGCGGAAACGTGGTGATTCCCAAGTCCGTGACACCGTCGCGGATCGAGGAGAACCTCGACGTGTTCGACTTCGAGCTCACCGCGGCGGACATGGCCGCGATCGACGGTCTGAACAAGGACCTGCGCTACGGACCTGATCCTCAGACATTCAACAAGACCAGCTAGAAAGAACTGCAAAACGTACAGAAAAAGTCAATGGTCAGAGTGTCGTTCATGCCTCTGGAGAGGACCTTGACACTACGATTCCCGTGACGGCGCGGGATCGTGCGTGGCGCGTTTCGGTTCCGGGTCTTGAGGGGGCGTGGGGTGTCCACGC
>JBDSTJ010000123.1:0-4425 GCA_039928335.1 Streptosporangiaceae bacterium
GGGCCGAACCGCAGTGCCCGAAGAAGGCGAACGGGCGGTTGAGGTGCGGCCGCAGCACCTCGACGAGGTCGTCGGCGAGCTCCTCGTAGGTGGCGTAGGGGTCCTCGCGCAACCGGTTCTCCCGGCCGGGCGGCTGGATCGGGACGATCTCCACTTCGCCCAGGAAGCGCGGCCACTGCCGGTACATGCTGGCGCCGCAGCCGGAGTAGGGCAGGCAGAAGATGCGTGCTGCGCTCTCCGGCGACGGCTCCCTGAGGAACCACTGCTTGCGGGTGCTCTTGGGGGTGATCGTGGGAGTGCTCATGATGTTCTCGTGCTCCTTGGACGGGTCAGGCCGGCTGCGGGACCTTGACGCTGTCGACGGCCTCCTCGTAGAGGTGCCGCGACTCCTTCTTGATCTCTGCCTTGAGCGGCATGTGCTTGATCCCGGCGACGAAGTTCGAGTGCAGGTGCTCGACCGGGCCGGTGATCTCGAAACCCTCGAAGTTGTTGATCAGCTCGTCGAACAGGACCTGCATGGTCAGCCGCGCGACGGTGTGCCCGACGCAGTAGTGCGAGCCGACACCGAAGGTGATGTGCCGGTTGGGCTTGCGGCGGATGTTGAACTCGTAGGGGTCCTGGAAGACCTTCTCGTCCCGGTTGCAGGCGCCGAGCCACACCACGACGGCCTCGCCCTGCTTGATCAGCTTGCCGCCGAGCTCGACGTCCTCCAGCGCGTAGCGCATGAAGTGGTTGGCCGGCGACGCCCAGCGAATGGTCTCGTCGATCGCGGTCCTGTGCACGGAGGCCTGGTGGGCGCGCCAGTCGTCGAACACGGGCGTGCTGGTGAACTCGATCATCGCGCCGGTCGGCACGTACGGGGTGGTGACGTTGGCACCGAGGATCAGGCTGTAGCAGTTGGACAGGATCGCGCCGGTCTCGGGCTTGCGGCCGTCCAGGTCGATGCTCAGCAGCATGCTGATCAGGTCATCGCCGAGGTTGTTCCGGCGGACCTTCACGATGTCGTGGAAGAAGGCGAACAGTTCGCGGTGGGCCAGCTCCAGGGTGCGCTTGGAGTCGCCGGTGGTGTACTCCGGGTCCTCCGGTGCGATCGACATGGCCGTGAGCTCGGTCAGCCGCGGCCAGTACTCCCGAGGAACACCCATCATCGTGCCGGCCGCGGCCATCGGCAGCATCATCATCGACTCGGCGAAGTCGAATGTCTCGCCGGCCAGCGCCGGGGCGAGCACCCGCCGGATCTCGGTCTGGATGGCCGGCCGGTACCGCTCGACGGCCTTGTTGGTGAGGGCCTTCTGCACGGGCTCGCGCATCCGGCTGTGCTGCGGCGGGTCGGTGGCGGCCATCTGCCGGCCGCGGGCCGGGTCGTCCTTGCCGAGCAGGAAGAGCATGGTGCCCCGCTGGGAGGTGAACCGGGTGTGGTCGCGCAGGACCAGCTCGCCCTCGGCGAAGGTCGTCACCGACCAGAAGCCGAGCTCGTCGCCGACGTTCTGCCAGCGGACCGGGTCGTGCTCCCGCATCATGGCCCAGGCGGCGTGCGGGTCACCCTCACTGAACAGGCCGTGGTCCATCAGGTCCACGGTGTCGAGATCGATGGGCTGGAAGTTCGCGGGACGGGAGAGCCTCATGATCATGCCTCTTTCGCGGAGTCGGCGAGCAGTTCTTCGATGGCCTCGGCGAGCTCGCCGATGGTCGGGTGAAGGTAGAGGGTGCGGGCGGAGATCTCGACCGCGTACTCGGTGTGCAGGGCGCCGAGCAGTTCGGCGGCGATCAGGGAGTGGCCGCCGAGCTCGAAGAAGTCGTCCTCGACGCCGATCGGCTCGACCGCGAGCAGGTCGCTCCAGAGATGCGCGAGATGCGACTGGACGGGTCCGGCCGGCGCGAGGAACTCCGACCCCAGATTGCGGGAGATCCGGCGGGCGGGCGGCAGGGCGTTGCGGTTGACCTTGCCGGTCGGGCCGAGCGGCAGCTCGTCCAGCAGAATGATCGCCCACGGGACCATGTAGGACGGCAGCCGGTCGCGCAGCGCCTCCCGGAACTGGGCGGAGCGGCCGGACGCCCCGACCTCGGCGGGATCGTCGGCCACCACGTAGGCGACCAGGCGCTTGCCGCGGGTGCCGTCGAGCTGGGCCACGACCACGGCCTCATGCAGGTCGGGGTCGTCGAGCAGCGCGGCCTCGACCTCGCCCGGCTCGACCCGGAAGCCCTGCACCTTGATCTGCCGGTCGGCGCGGCCGAGGAACTCCAGGCTGCCGTCGGGCTGCCAGGCGGCGAGGTCGCCGGTGCGGTACATCCGCTCGCCGTGGCCGAACGGGTTCGGCACGAACCGGTCAGCGGTCGCGGCCGGGCGGTCGAGGTAGCCGCGGGCCAGGCCCTCACCGGCCGCGTACAGGTCACCGGGGACCCCGGTCGGGACCGGCCGCAGACCGGAGTCGAGCACGAGTGCCCGGGTCCCGCTGATCGGCGGGCCGATCGGCACGGTCCCGGCCAGGGGCGCGGTCCGGCTGGTCCAGCAGGCGGTGAAGGTGGTGTTCTCGGTCGGGCCGTAGCCGTTGGTGAAGACCAGGCCGGGGCTGTCGGCCATCACCTGGGCGAGCTGGGTGCGGGAGACGACGTCGCCGCCCACCACCAGGTGGCGCAGCCCGGTGAACGCGTCGGGGTGCAGGGCCGCGAGCTGGTGGAACAGCCCGGCGGTCAGCCACAGGACGGTCACCCCCTCGGTCCTGAGCGTCCGGGCGAGCGCTTCCAGGTCGACGTGGCCGGGCGGGAAGACCGCCAGCCGGGCGCCGATCGTCAGCGGTGCCCACAGTTCGAGCGTGGAGGCGTCGAAGGCGACCGGGGCGAGCTGCAGGAACACGTCGGTGGACTGGAAGTCGGCCCAGTCGGGCCGCTGGACGAGGCGGCTGACGGCCGCGTGCGGGATGGCCGCGCCCTTCGGCGCCCCGGTCGACCCGGAGGTGTAGCTGACGTAGGCGAGGTTGCCGGGCGTGAGGTTGGGGCGGGCGTACTCGCCGTCGCCGGAGTCCTCGACCGAGAGGGTGGGGGTGCCCTGCGGCACCCGGTCGGCGAACCGGCCCTGCACCACCACGACGGTCGCGCGGGTGTCGCCGACCAGGTGCTCGATCCGGGCCGGCGGCAGGTCGGGGTCGATGGCCGCGTAGGCCCCACCCGCCTTCAGCACGCCCAGCAGCGAGACGATCAGGTCGACGGAGCGTTCGGCGAGCACGCCCACGATCTGGTCGGGGCCGACACCCTCGGCGATCAGGCGTCCGGCCAGCCGCCCGGCCCGCAGGTCGAGCTCACGGTAGGTCAGGGTGGTCCCGCCGCAGCTCACCGCCGGGCTGTCCGGGGTCAGCCGGGCCTGGGCCTCGACCAGCTCGTGGATGACCGCGGCCGGCACCGGGGCGACGCCCGACCCGCCGAACTCCAGCACCCGGGCCAGCTCCGCCTCGGTGGCCAGCGGCAGCGCCGAGACCGGCGTCTCCGGGTCGCCTCCGCCCTCGGCGAGCGCGACCTGGAGCTGCGCGACCAGCGCGGCGGCCGCGACCGGCGAGCCCGACGCGGGCACCCAGGCGAGGCGGCCGACCGGCTCCCCGGCCTCGGTCCAGGTCTGGAGCACGACCGGGGCTCCGGTCCGCGCCGACACCGGCTCGGACGGCTCGGCGCCGGCCTGGTACTCGATGTCGAACGGCTCCCCCAGCAGGCTCGGGGAGGTCCCGGCGGCCAGCTCGACGAGCTGCCCGAAGGTGGTGTCGGCGGACACGTCCGCGCAGATCGTGGCGCCGACGCGGCCGGTGCCGTCGACGAGCGCGACCCGCACGTTGTCCTGGGTGCTTCTGCGGTGCAGGACCGCGATGAGCGCGGCGAGCGTGGCGGTCCCGGCATGCCCGCGCAGCCCGAAGACCTCGGTCTGCACGGGGCTGGACGGCTGCTCGGTCAGAGTGGTCATCGGGACTCCTCGAGGTTGGGCGTGCAACGGACGCGGAGGGCCACCCCGCAGGGGCCGGCCCGGTCGTGGACCCGCGCGTCAGGCCGGTCGGCGATCGTGGTCAGCAGGTCGAGGTAGTCGTCGGCGATGTCGGCCACCCGGTCCTGGCTGTACAGCTCGGTGCGGTAGGTCTGGATCAGGTGGGCCTCGCCGTAGCCGCCGGTCAGCCGCATCGCGAACCGGCCCTGCGAACGCTGGTAGGGCACCTGCTTGGTGAGGCCGCCGGTCAGCCCGGCGTCCACCGGCACGTCCGGGTTGGTCTCCTCGGTGAACAGGACCGGCAGGTCGAGGCCGGGACGGAGCCGCGCGATGTCGGCGACCGGCAGGTCACGGTGGTCGAGGTCGCCGGCGACCTGGTCCCTGACCCTCGCGAGCAGCTCACGGAAGGTCGGGTGGCCGTCCAGCCGGACCCGGATCGGCGGCTCGTTGATGAACACGCC
>JBDSTJ010000124.1:0-4254 GCA_039928335.1 Streptosporangiaceae bacterium
CGGTCACGTCGGGCGACGGGACCTGGGTGGTCCGGTTCACCGGGGCCGACAACTACCTCACGTCGGCTACGCGCACCGACTACGTCAACGCGCGCTGACAGTCCGGGCACCAGTAGGTCACCCGGTCGTCCTGCTCGGCTGAGGAGATCCGGCCGCCGCAGCGCAGGCACGAACGGCCCTGCCGCCCGTACACCCACAGGTCCGCCCCGGGCAGGCCGGTGGTGCGCCGCCTGCCGCCGGTGCGGTTGGCCGTGAGCAGCCGGTGCGCGGTCGCGACGACGGCGGGCAGGTCGACGTCCCCGGCCGGGGTCCACGGATGGACCCGGTCGCAGAACAGGATCTCGGACTTGAAGACGTTGCCGATCCCGGCGAGGTTGCGCTGGTCCAGCAGTGCCTCGGCGATGGGGCGGGTGGGCGCGGCGGCCAGCCGCAGGACGGCCTCGGCGGCGTCCCAGTCGTCGCCGAGCAGGTCCGGGCCGAGATGGCCGACCAGCCTGGCCTCGTCCCGGGTCCGGAGCAGGGCCAGGTCGTGCATCCGGGATCCCACCGCGGTCTGCTCGCGGTTGGCGACGATCGCGCGGATCTGGTGGGTGGGGCCGCCCTGCCAGCGGCCGGCGGTGGGGAACAGCCGCCATGCCCCGTCCATCCGCAGATGGCTGTGCAGCGTCAGGTCGTCGATCCGGATCAGCAGGTGCTTGCCGCGCGCGACGACCTCGGTCACCTCGTGGCCGGTCAGGTCCCTGGTGGCCAGGCGCGGCACCCGCAGGTCGAATCTGGTCAGCGTCCGGCCGGCCAGGGCCTCGTGCATTCTGGCCGCGACCCGCCACACCGTGTCACCTTCTGGCACCTCACGACTCTAGTGGGGCTGCCGGCGTGGGTGAGGACCGCTCGAGGTTCCGGACGTACCGGAAGATCTCAGAAGGCGTTCGGGCCGAAGCGGAGCACGGCGACGACCAGGGCCAGCAGGCCGAGCACGATCGGGGGTGCCAGTTGGGCCTGCTCGCCGCGCTTGAGGTGCACGGCCACCGCGCCGATCATGACGATGACCAGCCCGGCGGCGGCGAGCGGGGTGAGGATCACGGCGATGCCGGTCGCGGCGGGCAGGATCAGGCCGAGCGCGCCGAGCACTTCGACCGCGCCGATGCCCTTGACCGTGCTGTCGGGGTGGTCGTCGACGAACGGCATCTTGTCGCGCAGCGTGTCCTTGGGCCGGCTGAGCTTGGTCAGGCCGCTGCCGAGGAAGACCAGGGCCAGCAGGCCCTGCAGGATCCAGAGGACCACGTTCACGGGCTTCTCCCTTGTTGGTGTCTCCCCGCAGACAGTAGGGCAAGAAGCTTGAGAGTTCAATGAAGAGGTAGGATGCGGCTCATGACGCGATGGCTGGACGACGACGAGCAGGAGGCCTGGCGCGCCTATCTGTGGTCCACGCAGTTGATCTTCGACCATCTGGAACGGCAGATGCAGCGGGAGGGCGGCATCCCGCACACCTACTACGTGATCATGGCGATGCTCTCGGAGGCCCCGGACCGCTCGCTCACCATGACCCAGCTCGCCAGGCTGACCCGCGGCTCGGCCAGCCGGCTCTCCCACGCCGTCGGCAAACTCGAGCGCAACGGCTGGGTGCGCCGGGTCAAGCACCCCGACGACGCCCGCACCAACATCGCCACTCTCACCGACGAGGGCTCGGCGACCGTCGAGGCCCACGCTCCCGGGCACGTCGCGGCCGTCCGGGAGGCCCTGTTCGACCAGCTCACCCCCGAGCAGGTGGACCAGCTCAAAACCATCTCCCAGGCGGTGCTCGACAAGCTCGAACCCCGCCTCACCCCGCCAGGCGGTACTGCTGCGGGCTCACCCCCCGGACCCGCTTGAACGCCGCGCTCAGCGCGAACGCACTGCCGTAGCCGACCTGCTGCGCCACCGACCCGATCGTCGCGTCCGACTCCCGCAGCAGGTCCGCGGCGAGCGCCAGCCGCCAGCCGGTCAGGAACGCCATCGGCGGCTCCCCGACGAGCTCGTGGAACCGCCGGGCGAACACCGCCCGGGACGCCCCGGACCGGTCGGCCAGCGAGGCCACCGTCCACGGGTGCGCCGGACTGTGATGGATCATCTTGAGCGCGCGGCCCACGACCGGGTCGGCGTCGGCCTGGTACCAGGCGGGCGCGCCGGAGCCGGGGCTGGCGAGCCAGGCCCGCAGCGTGTGCACGAGCAGCAGGTCGAGCATCCGGTCGAGCACGAGCTCCTGGCCCGGGTCGTCCTTGCCGATCTCGGCGGTCAGCAGCGCGATCAGCGGGCCGTCACCGGTCATCGTGATCAGTGCCGGCAACGCTCGGAGCAACCGCCGGCTGACCTCGCCCTCGAAGTTGTAGGTCCCGGTCAGCAGCACCGTCCCGCCGTCCGGTGAGTTGCCCCAGGTGCGCACCCCCAGGTCCATCTCCTGGTAGACCTCCGCGCCGTCCATCGTGGTGCACCGCTGCCCGGGGTGGATCGCGATCTGCGGGGCCGTGCCGGGATCGTCGGCGACCGTGTAGTGACCGGGGCCGCAGACGATCGCCACCTCACCGCGGCCGATCCGGGTGGACCCGCCCCCGTCCAGCTCGATCCAGGCGCTGCCGCCGACCACCGCGACCAGGGTCAGCGGGGCCTCGTCCAGGATCCGCATCGACCACGGCGGCACCAGGACCGAGCGCAGCAGGAAGGCGTTGCGGGCCCGGGGCCCGTCGAGCAGCCCAGCCAGAGCATCCATGACTGAGACGATAACGCATGACATCGAGATTTTGAGCTATGGAGAGTCTCGGTTCAGGGCGTTTGACTGGAGCCATGAACAGCAACGAGATTCTCGTCGTCGGCTCCACCGGCAAGACCGGCCGCCGGGTCACCGACCGCCTCAAGGCCAAGGGCCTGGCCGTACGGGCCGGCTCCCGCAGCGCGACATCGCCGACGTCGTGGTCGCCGCACTCACCGAGCCCGGCCACGTCGGGGAGCTGTACGAGGTCACCGGCCCACGGCTGCTCACCTTCGCCCAGGTCGCCACCGAACTCACCGCGGTCCTCGGCCGGGAAATCTCCTACGTCCCCATGAACGCCACGGAATACGCCCAGATGCTGACCTCCCACGGAGTGCCCGAGGCGGAGACCGGCCTGCTCGTCGCCCTGTTCACCGAAGTCCTCGACGGCCGCAACGCCTCGCTGGCCGACGGCGTCCAACGCGCGCTCGGCAGAGCCCCGCGCGACTTCACCGACTACGTCCGGGCCAACGCCGACGTCTGGAACCACTGATGAACCTTCTCGTCCTCCTCGCGGTGATCGGAACCGGCATCGCGGGCGGCGTCTTCTTCGCCTTCTCCTCCTTCGTCATGCCGGCCCTGCGCCGCCTCCCGGCCGCGCACGGGATCGCCGCGATGCAGTCGATCAACAGCGCGGCCGTGACCCCGGTCTTCATGGCCGACTTCGTGGGCACCGCGCTCGTCTGCCTCGCCGTGCTGATCACCGGCTGGGACGACCCGTACCTGATCACCGGCAGCCTGCTCTACCTCGCCGGCGTGTTCCTGCTGACCCTCGCCTACCACCTACCCCGCAACACCGCGCTCGCCGCGCTCGCCCCCGACGCCCCCGGTGCGGCCGATCACTGGGACCGCTACCTGCGGCAGTGGAACCGCGGCAACCATCTGCGCGCCCTGGCCGGCATCGCCGCCTCGGCCGTACTGATCGGAGGACTCGATGTCTGACCGCTCCGGCACCCTGGCGCTCGCGGCCGCCACGGTCACCACCGGCCTGCTCGCCGGCGTGTACTCCTCCTTCTCCGTCGCGGTCATGCCCGGCCTGGCCCGTACCGACGGCACGACCTACGTCACCGCGATGAACGAGATCAACAAGGCGATCGTCAATCCGCTCTTCCTGGCCGGTTTCCTGGGTGCGCCGGCCTGCACCGTCGCCGCCGCCTGCCTCCTGCGGCGCGGTCGGTCCCGTTGGCTGCTCGTCGCCGCGGGCCTCAACGTGCTCGCGCTGATCACCACCATCGCGATCAACGTGCCCCTCAACGACGCCCTGCTCAGGGACCGGGACCTCGCCGCGTTCGAGGACACCTGGCTGCTCTGGAACGGGGTCCGGGCGGTGGCGACGGCCGGGGCGCTGGGCTGTCTCGTCCGGGTCCTGCTCGTGCGCGCGAACCGGGCCTGAGCCAGGGGAAGAAACCGGGCAGGAGAGCACGTTCTCTCCAGAGAGGCACCAGAAGGGACCGCTCCCATGTTCGAAGGCC
>JBDSTJ010000125.1:0-8933 GCA_039928335.1 Streptosporangiaceae bacterium
CGGCCATGCGTTCCAGGCGGGCTATGCGTTCAATGGTCGGCGGGTGGGTGGAGAAGAGCTTGGTGATGCCGCCGGCCCGGAAGGGGTTGGCGATCATCAGGGCGCTGGTGGAGGCGAGCTGTGGGTCCTGCGGCAGGGGCAGGGCGCGGACGCCGCCCTCGATCTTGCGGAGGGCGGTGGCGAGGGCGAGGGGGTCACCGGTGAGATGGGCGCCGGACTCGTCGGCCTGGAACTCGCGGGTGCGGCTGATGGCCATCTGGATCACGGCTGCGGCCAGCGGGCCCAGGAAGACCATGAGGAGGGCGCCGAACGCGCCGCCCTCCCGGTCGTCGGAGGACCGGCCGGGCATGAACATGCCGAGATAGGTCAGGTAGGTGATCACTGTGGCGAGGGCGGCGGCGACGGAGGAGATGAGGATGTCGCGGTTGTGGACATGGGAGAGCTCGTGGCCGAGGACGGCGCGCAGTTCGCGCTCGTCGAGCATCTGCAGGATCCCGCGGGTGCAGCACACGGCGGCGTTGCGCGGGTTGCGGCCGGTGGCGAAGGCATTGGGCTGGGGAGTTTCGGACAGGTACAGGCGCGGCATCGGCTGGCGGGCGCTGGTGGAGAGTTCCCGGACGATGGCGTACAGCGCGGGTGCCTCGACCTCGCTGACCGGGTGCGCCCGCATCGACCGCAGCGCGATCTTCTCGCTGAAGAAGAACGAGACGCCGTTGCTGAGCAGCGCGATGAAAAGTGCGACGAACAGCCCGGTCCGGCCGGCGAGCACGTAGCCGACCAGCAGCATCACCGCAGACAGTCCGCCGATCAGCGCGGCGGTCTTCACACCGTTCATAGTGAGAACCTCCCCTGGGCCCTATGACCGAAACAACGGCCGGCCCAGGGGAAACGTTCCGCGCGACGATCTTTACCCGAGCGAAAGGGTCGCCTGGAGGAGGAGTTGCGGCTCGACCGAAAGTACGGTCGCGCCTGCCGCGGTGACAGCGACGGCACTGCGGAACGGCAGGCCCTGGGGCAACGAGACCGAACCGGTGGCCGGCTGGAACAGGCGCACCGCCCAGGCGAGGTAGTAGTACAGGCCGATCACGGTGTTGATCGCCATGACGACGGCCAGCCAGGTCACCCCGCCGGTCACGACACCCTCGAAAACAACGATCTTGGCGACGAGGCCCATGATGCCCGGCGGCAGCCCGGCCAGGCAGAGGAGGAAGAAGGCCAGGGCCGCGCCGTGCCAGGGGCTGACCCTGGCCAGGCCCCGGTAGTCCTCGACCAGTACACGCGGGCCGAAGCCGGTGACGACCGCGAACGCGCCCAGGTTCATGATTGCGTAGAAGGCGACATAGGCGACGGTCGCGGCCACGGCCTGGGTCGTGTGGTGCGAGCCGACGGCCAGCGGGGCGAGCATGTAGCCCGACTGGGCGACCGACGACCAGGCGAGCAGCCGGATCGCGTGGGTCTGCCGCAGGGCCATCAGGTTGCCGGCGGTCATCGTGACGGCGGCCAGGACGGCGATCAGCGGGCCCCACACGTGCCCGTAGGAGGAGAAGCCGAGGGCGAGCACGATGGCGAGCCCGGCGAAACCACCCGCCTTGGAGATCACTGAGAGGAACGCCGCGACGGGCAGCGGCGCGCCCTGGTAGACGTCGGGGGCCCAGAAGTGGAAGGGCACCGCCGCGACCTTGAAGCCGAACCCAGCGACGATCATGACGATCCCGGCGGCCATCACCGGCTTGAGGTCGGCGGCGACCGGGCCGATCAGACCGACGTGCATGGTGCCGGTCGCGCCGTACACCAGGCTGATCCCGAACAGCAGGATCGCGGTCGAGATCACCGACACCAGGAACAGCTTGATCGCGGCCTCGGTGGCCCGGCCGTCGTAGCGTTTGAGCGCGACGAGCGCGAACACCGGGAGGGACAGGGTCTCCAACGCGACGACCAGCAGGATCAGGTCCCGGGCCGCGACCAGGGTGAGAACCCCGACGACGGCGCAGAACACCAGGAAGAGGTACTCCCCCATCGGTACGTCGTCGAGGCTGTCCAAGGACATCAGGACGACCACCAGGGCCGAGGCGAGCACGATGCCCTGGAAGGTCAGGGTGAAGTTGTCGACGATGTAGGAGCAGGGCAGCGGGCCGGCGCCGCGCAGGGACGCCGGCACGCAGAACGTGACGTGCGGGCGGCCCGGCACGAGCGCGAACACCGCGACCAGGGCAGCCGCCAGCGCGGCCACCGCCCCGGTTCCGAGCACCCTGCGGGGCACTTCGAAGGCGTCGGCCAGCAGCAGGGCCAGCCCCGCCAGAGCGACGATCAGTACCGGCGACAGGGCCGCGTAGGAGATTCCCTGGATCATCGGTCAGCCTCCCATCAGGGCTCGGACGGGGGCGTCGGTCAGGTCGAGCAGCGCCTTGGGCCACAGGCCCACCAGAACGGTCAGGACGATCAACGGGGTCCAGGCGACCCATTCCAGCGGGCGCACGTCGGCCACCTCGGCGACCTCGACCCGCCGGCCATGAGTGATCCTGCTGAGAAGCCGCAGGAAGTACGCCGCGGTCAGCACCGCGCCGAGCGCCGCCACGACCATGTACGTCACGAAGGTCTCCCGCGGCAGGCCGGCCCCGGGCCGGTAGGCGCCGACCAGGGCGAGCATCTCGCCCCAGAATCCCGCCAGGCCGGGCAGCCCCAGCG
Source organism: Streptosporangiaceae bacterium (assembly GCA_039928335.1). Taxonomy (GTDB): domain Bacteria; phylum Actinomycetota; class Actinomycetes; order Streptosporangiales; family Streptosporangiaceae; genus Actinocorallia. The sequence goes on from JBDSTJ010000125.1 coordinate 2,686, forward strand.
AGGCGACGCAGGCGAAGGTCAGGACCGCGGCCAGGTGCGGTTGGCGGGCGAGCATCCCGGCCCCGATCCCCTCCAGCGACCCCGTCCCGTACCGCTCCTTGATCGACCCGGCGAGGAAGAACAGCAGGCCGGTGATGAGGCCGTGCGCGATGTTGCCGAACAGGGCCGCGTTGACGCCGACCGGGGTCAGGGTGGCGATGCCGAGCAGCACGAAGCCCATGTGCCCGACCGAGGAGTAGGCGATCATCCGCTTGAGGTCGGTCTGGGCCAGGCAGGCCAGCGACCCGTAGATGATCCCGATCACCGCGAGGAACCCCAGGTAGGGGGCCCAGGTCTCGGCGCCGGACGGCAGCGCGGGGAGCGCCACCCGGACGAAGCCGTAGGTGCCCATCTTGAGCAGCACCCCCGCCAGCAGCACCGAGCCGACCGTGGGGGCCTCGGTGTGCGCGTCGGGCAGCCAGGTGTGCAGCGGCCACATCGGGGCCTTGACCGCCAGGCCCAGTCCGATCAGCAGGAACGCGGTGACCTGCACGGTGTGCGACAGGCCCGTGCCGTGCCCGGCGGCGAGCGCGACCATGTCGAAGGTGCCCGCGTTGACCCCGAGGATCAGCAGGCCGACCAGGAGAAGGGCCGAACCGAGCAGCGTGTAGAGGATGAACTTGTACGCCGCGTGCCGGCGTTCCGGGCCGCCCCAGACCGCGATCAGCGCGTACATCGGGATCAGCACGACCTCGAAGAACACAAAGAACAGCAGCAGGTCCTGGGCGAGGAACGTGCCGATCATGCCCACTTCGAGGACCAGCAGCAGCACCGTGAGCATCCGGGGGTGCTTGTCGGGGTGCCGGCCCAGGTAGACGAAGCACAGGAAGGTCAGCAGCACGGTCAGCCCGACGAGCGGCAGCGAGATCCCGTCGACGCCCAGGTGGAACCGGATGTCGAGCGCGGGGATCCAGGACCAGTCGACGTCCTGCTGCATCCGCTCGGTGCGGTCGTAGTCGAACACGCAGGCCAGGACCGCGAACGCGAGCAGGGTCAGGCCCGAGACGTACAGGCCGTACCGGATCCGGCCCGGCAGGAACGCCAGCACGGCCGCCCCGACCAGCGGGATCAGGAGAAGGAGGATCAGCATCATGTGAGGGCCACCACCGCGAGTACGAGGAGGACGGCGCCGGCCAGCACTCCGGTCAGGTAGGTCTGCGGGTTGCCGCCCTGCGGCAGCGACACCAGCCGGCCGAGGCCGCGCGCGGCCGGAACGGTCGACTCGACGGTCGCGTCGACGACCGTCCGGTCGGCTCCGGCCACCACCGAGGCGAGCCGCCGTACCGGCCGGACGACGGTCAGGTCGTACAGGTCGTCCACATAGAAGGCCCGCTCGAACAGGGTTCGGACCGGCCCGAGCCGCCGGGCCGGGTCGAGCACCGGGTCGTCCCGCCAGGCCAGCACCACCACGGCCGCACCCGCCGCCACGAAGATCAGCGACAGCCCGGCCGAGCCGAAGTGCGGCTGGAGTTCGGCCGCGCCCAGCCCGAAGAAGCCGAGGACCAGCGCGGGCACCGCGAGCGCGACCAGGGTCCGGCTCATCAGTGGCGGAGCCTCGTGGGCCCCGTCCGGACCGGCGCCGAAGAAGGTCATCAGCCAGGCCCGGGAGACGTAGGCGGCGGTCAGCGCGGCGGTGCCGAGCAGACTCAGGTAGACGATCCAGGAGACCCAGCCGGGGATCGTGGCGTTGATCGAGGGTTCGATGATCTCGCCGCCGTGGAAGGCCGTCAGCTGCGCTGCCTCGATGATCGAGTCCTTGGAGAAGAAGCCGCTGGCCGGCGGCAGCCCGGCGAGCGCGGCATAGCCGATGGTCATGGTGACGAACGTGACCGGCATCGCCTGCCGCAGGCCGCCCATCTCGCTCAGCAGGTTGGAGCCGACCGTGTGGATCACCGAGCCGGCGGCGAGGAACAGCAGGGCCTTGAACGCGCCGTGGGTGATCAGGTGGAACATCGCCGCGGACTTGGCACCGACCGCGAGCCCTGCCGCCATGTAGCCGAGCTGGCTGATCGTGGAGTAGGCCAGCACCCGTTTGAGGTCGCGCTGGGCCAGGGCCGCGCAGGCAGCGCCGACCATCGAGATCGACGCCATCACCCCGAGCACCGCCAGCGACACCGGGGCCGCGACGAACGCCGGGTAGAGCCGGGCCACGACGTACACCCCGGCCGCGACCATCGTCGCGGCGTGGATGAGCGCGCTGATCGGCGTCGGGCCCGCCATCGCGTCCGGCAGCCAGGTGTGCAGCGGGAACTGGGCGCTCTTGCCCGCGACCCCGACCAGGATCAGCAGGGTCGCGGCCACCAGGGTCCCGTGCGGGATCTTCTCGAGATTCCGCATGATCGTGGAGATCTGGAAGCTGTGCGCGCCCACCGCGAGCACGATCGCGCCCAGCAGGAAGCCGACGTCACCGACCCGGGTGGTGAGGAAGGCCTTGACGGCGGCCCGGGAGTTCGCGGCCTCCTCCCAGTGGTGGCCGATCAGGAAGTACGAGCAGAGGCCCATGATCTCCCAGCCGACGTACAGCACCATCAGGTCGTCGGCGTAGACGACCAGCAGCATCGCCGCGGTGAACAGCGAGATGAACGCCGCGTAGGAGGAGTAGCGCGGCTCGTCCTTCAGGTAGGAGACCGAGTAGACCTGCACCGCGAGCGCGACGCAGCCGACCATGAACGCGACCACCGCGGCCAGGCCGTCGACCGAGAGACCGAACTCGATGGGCATCGTCCCGGTCGGGACCGTGGCGAACACCCTGTCCCGCACGCCCGGGTCCCACCACTGCTGGAACGCGACGATCCCGGTGAGGACCGTCATGATCCCGACGGGCACGACGGCGAACAGTTCGGGCCCGCGCCTGCGGGTGAAGTCGAAGGCCGGGCTGAGCCGAGGGCCCAGCAGCAGGCCCCCGACCGCCCCGAGGAAGGGCAGCAGCACCGCCAGCGCGGCGAGAACGATCACTGGTTCCCCTCGCTGAGCGCGTCCTGGCGGTCGATGTCGATGTTCTGGCGGTTCCGGAACAGCAGCAGGATGATCGCCAGGCCCAGGCCGACCTCGGCCGCGGCGATCACAATGGTGAACAGGGTGAGGACCTGGCCGCCGTGCAGCCGGTCCTGCCACAGCACGTCGAACGTGACGAGGTTCAGGTTGACCGCGTTGAGCATCAGCTCGGCGGCCATCAGCACCAGGATGGCGTTGCGCCTGGCCAGCACCCCGTACACGCCGATCGAGAACAGCAGTGCGGAGACGACCACCGGGTACGTGGCGTGCATCAGCCCTCCCCTCCCAGCGCGTATTTTTTGGCGTCGTTGGACGTGTCGTCGCCCTTGGACAAGACGATCGCCCCGACCAGGGCGGCCAGGAGCAGCACCGACAGGACCTCGAACGGGAGCACCCACTGCCGGAACACCGAGGCGCCGAGCGCCTCGGCCGAGCCCGCGCCGGGCTTCAGCGAGAACTTCGCGGAGTGGAAGCCGTTGACCATGATCGTGGTGAGGACTCCGGCGGAGGCCACCGCGACCGCGAGGGCCGGAAGCCGGTTCGCGGAGTCCAGGTCGGCGCTGACCCCGACCGGCGCGCGGGTCAGCATGATCCCGAACAGCAGCAGGACCACGATCGCGCCAACATAGATGAGCACCTGGACCCAGGCGACGAACTCGGCGGTCAGCACCAGGTACATGCCGGCGAGCGCACCGAACGACACGACCAGCCACAGCGCCGCGTGCACGATCTGCCGGGTCGTGACCACCAGCAGCCCCGAACCGAGCGCGACCACGGCCAGCAGGCTGAAAACGATCTCCTGCACGCTCATCGCAGCTCCTTGGGGGGTTCGGCGTTGAGCTCGTGGGCGGGCGGTGGCGGCACCGTCCACATCCACTCGCGCAGCCGCTCCTTCTCGTGGGTCAGCTCGGCGATGTCATAGGTGGCGTACTCGAACTCCGGCGACCAGAACAGCGCGTCGAACGGGCACACCTCGATGCAGATCCCGCAGTACATGCAGAGGGAGTAGTCGATCGCGAACCGGTCGAGCACATTGCGGGCCCGCGCCCTGGCGGTGCCCTCGGCCGGCATCGTCTCCTTGTGCGAGTCGATGTAGATACACCAGTCGGGGCACTCGCGGGCGCACAGCATGCAGACCGTGCAGTTCTCCTCCAGCAGCGCGATCACACCCCGGGAGCGGGGCGGGAGGTCCGGGGAGACCTCGGGATACTGCCGGGTCACCGAACGGCGCGTCATCGTCCGCAACGTGACGGCCAGACCCTTGGCAAGGCCTTTCATGACATCGCCACCTTAAGGACGCCGGTCAGGGCGAGCTGGAACAGGGACAGGGGCACCAGCCACACCCAGGCGAGCTTCTGCAACTGGTCCTCCCGGAGCCGGGGGTAGGTGACCCGCAGCGAGATCACCACGAACGCGAGCGCGAACACCTTGAGCAGGGTCCACCAGAACCCGTCGGCGAACGGGCCGTGCCAGCCGCCCAGGTACATCACGGTGGTCAGCCCGCACAGCACGACGATCCCGGCATACTCGGCGAGCAGAAAGAAGGCGAACCGCAGGCCGCCGTACTCCGTGTACGGGCCGAAGATGATCTCGGAGTCGGCCACCGGCATGTCGAACGGCGGCCGCCGCAGCTCGGCGACTCCCGCGACGAAGAACACCACGCCGCCGATCGCCTGCCAGGGCAGCCACCACCAGTGCCACGCCTCGACGATCCCGGTCAGCGACAGCGTCCCCGCGGCCATCGCGACCGAGGCGGCCGCGAAGACCATCGGCAGCTCGTACGACACGAGCTGCGCCGCGACCCGCATGCCGCCCAGCAGGGAGTACTTGTTGGCCGACGCCCAACCGGCCATGATCGCGCCGATCACGCCGATGCCCATCACGGCGAGCGCGAAGAACAGGCCGATCCCCAGGTCGAGGGCGACCTGGCCGGGCCCGACCGGGATGACGCCGAGCACCACCAGATAGGGCACCAGGGCGATGCCCGGGGCGAGCATGAAGATCCGCCGGTCGGCCGCGGCCGGGACGGTGTCCTCCTTCTGCGCGAACTTCACCCCGTCGGCGACCAGCTGCGCCCAGCCGTGGAAACCACCGGCATACATCGGGCCGAGGCGCGACTGCATGTGCGCCATGACCTTGTGCTCGGCCTGGCCGACCAGAAGCGGCAGGGTGAGGAAGGCCACCGCCGTGACAGCGATGGCGATGACGTCACGCATGGGGCCCCCAGCCCGTCGGCACGCCCGGGGGGAGGTTCTTGCGGCGGCTTGGAGCCCCGCCGCCGCCCTCGCCGGGCTCCTTCGCGCCCGGCCAGGCCTTGGCGACCCGCGCGGCCAGGACGAAGTCCTTGCGCAGCGGATTGCCCTCGAACCCGTCGGGGAGCAGCAGCGGCTTGAGGTCGGGGTGACCCTCGAAGACCACCCCGAACATCTCGAACGTCTCCCGCTCGTGCCAGTTCGCGCCCCGGTAGACCCCGGTCGCGGTGCCCAGCACGGGCCTGTCCCGGGGGATCAGCGTGCGGAGCAGCAGATGGTGCCGCCCGCCCAGGGAGAACACGTGCGCGACGATGTGGAAACCGTCCGTCAGCTCGTCCACACCGGTCAGCCAGTCGAAGAAGTCACAGTGCACCGAGTCGCGGGCGAACGTCAGCGCCTCGACCCACAGCGCCGCCGGTACGTCCACGGTCAGCTCGGTGAAGCTCTCCGAGATGACGGCGTCGTCGCCGAAGCGGCCGGTCCACAGGACGGCCATGTCCTCAGTCGTCATCGGTCATCCCCGGGATGATCGAGTAGTCGTAGGGCAGCGGCTGGGTCCTGGTCGAGACCGGCTCGATGACCTGGGTGTCGGTGCTGGCCTGGGTGTCGATGACCTGGGTGTCGGTGGCCGAGGCGGCGACCTCGGCGTCGGTGACCTGCGGGATGCCCTGCGTCGGCGCGGACGCCTCGGCGAGCAGCTGCGGTGCGGGCACCAGCGGCCTGCGCAGCACGCTGGCCTGCCGGATCACCGGTGCGGGGGCCTGGTCGACACCCGCGTACCGGTCGGCCAGCGACTCGGCGGCGATCTTCTCCTGGAGCATCACGATGCCGTTGAGCAGTGCCTCGGGCCGCGGCGGGCAGCCCGGTACGTAGACGTCCACCGGGATCAGCTGGTCGACGCCCTTGGTCACGCAGTAGGAGTCCCAGTAGGGCCCGCCGCAGTTCGCGCACGACCCGAAGCTG
>JBDSTJ010000126.1:0-4383 GCA_039928335.1 Streptosporangiaceae bacterium
CTCTGCCATAGCGCGCAATGTAACCCCGCCAGACGGGTTCGAGCCAACCATTTTCCCAGCGCCTCAGTCACCTCGTTCTCCGGCGGGGACTCGGGCAGGGACGGGTGTCGGTCATCGCATGGTCGTCATCGCTGCGGACCTCCCAGGAGCCTGGATGAAGTGTGGACGGTGGGGACGGAAGTCCCTCGATCCGAAGCTCAAGGTCATGCGTGCCGGATACGGCGGCCGGTGATCCTCGTGGGGATGACGCGGAGGAACACCTCGTGTTCGCCACCGGGCCAGACCTCGACGCCGGCTTTCAGCACCGTCTCGTGCTCGTCCTCGGAGTCCACGTGGTGGGCTGAGCCCTGGACGAGGACGCTCCAGCCTTCGCGGGCCTGGGCGTCGATCTCGTCGATCTCGAAGGCGACTTTGTACTCGGCGTGCTCGATCCCGGTTCGCAGATCCTCGTCCATGGGGCTCCCCTGCGCGGTGCGGAACACGATGGTGCGCTCGTGGAACCGGTAGTTCACCGGAATCACGACCTGCCCGAACCGCCCTGCGTAGGCGAGTCTGCCGACTCCGCCCCTTGCCAGGAGCGCCAGGCATTCCCTCTCGTCGAGGTTCTCCACGACCGCGTCACGGCCAGCCGACCCAGTGTTGTGCAGTGTCACTACAGGCCCCTTTCAGAGAAACGTGACAGTACGTGCCGGATTTCAGGCGAGGGTGGGGAAGAATTTTTCGAGTTCTTCGTCGGTCATGGGCGGGATGTCGCCGTCGGCGGTGGCCATGCACTGGCGCATGCCGCTGGCGACGATTTGACATCGGGCGCGGTCGAGGGCACGGGAGACGGCCGCGAGCAGGTGATGACGTCCGTGCAGTCGCGGCCGGCTTCGATCATGGCGGAACGTGTACGCCTCCCATGGTACCCACGGGGTAGACCGGCCGAAGGAGCCGGGCGAGCCATCGAGGGCACCACCAGGCGGCGTGGCCGGTGATGCGGAACAGGACCAGGAGCAGTAGGAGCAGGACGGCGACGCCCAGGACGACGCGGCCACAGGCGGGGGACGACCAGAGCCGTTGCGCCTGGCTGAGGTAGCGTCGAGGCGTGCGAGCACATGAGTTGGCTGAGCCCTATCCCACCGTCCGGCTGGACACCAGTGCCCTGGACGCGGCCCGGCTGCTGGCCGAACGGCGGCTGCCCGGACTGATCGTGGTCGACGACCATGACCACCCGATCGCGGTCCTGCCCGGCTCCCAGTTCCTGCGCCTGGTCATCCCCCACTACGTCCAGGACGATCCCACCCTGGCCCGGGTGCTGGACGAAGCCGCCTCCGACCGAATGTGCGCACCGCTCGCCGGCCGCACCGTCGCCGACCTGCTCCCCAAGGACCGGCCGCGGCTGCCCGTGGTCCAACAGCACGACACCGGCATGGAGATCGCCGCGATCATGGCCGGTACCCGCAGCCCGCTGGTCGCCGTCGTCGCGGACAAGTCCAGGACGGCCCCACTGATCGGCGCGGTCAGCGTCTCCCGGCTCCTGTCACTGCTGCTGCCCGCACCCGAGTAGCCGTGATCAACCATGCGCCGGCCCATGATCGGCGGACGGGAATCCGGGAAAACTTCACGAGTCGTCCGCGGCCTTCGCGGGGGTGAGGCGGTCCCGGACCTTGTCGAACCAGGCGGGGACCTCGTGCTCGTCGTCGAACCAGCGGGCGACCACGATGTCGGTGGAGGAATGCGCCACGATCGACAGCCCGATGGTCACGGCGACGAGCTGGAAGATGGGTTCGGCCTCGGTGATCCCCGATTCCAGGACGAGCAGCCCGTAGACGACAGAGGCGAACCCCTTGGGGCCGAACCACATCATCGCGACCTGTTCGCGATGGGTCAGCCCGGACCTCAGGAACGACACCCAGATCGCGATCGGGCGGGCGGCCACCAGGGCGAGGACCGCGAACGCCCAGCCGGCCCAGCCGATCCCGCCCAGCAGGTGCGGGGTGATCAGTGCGCCGAAGACCAGCAGGGCGGCGAGCTTGAGGATCTCGGCGATCAGCTCGCCGAAGTGCTCGAAGGACTCGCGCTGCTTGGCCCCGAAGGTCGACACGGTGATCCCGGCGGCGAACGCCGCGAGGAAGAGGTTGCCGTGTGTGGCCTTGCCGAGCGCCAGGACCAGCAGGCCGATCGCGACGGCGTTCAGGGGTTCGTACTGGGTGGAGGCGGAGAAGAACCGGGTCCGCTCCAGCAGGATCGCCGCGAGCGGCACCACCACACCGATGGCGAGCCCGACCGCCAGTTCCGCGCCGAGCTCGCCCAGGTGCAGGTTCTCGGCGTGGGTCGCGATGGCCAGGAACAGGACGACGAACGGCAGGGCGAGCCCGTCGTTCACTCCCGATTCGACGTTCAGCAGCTGGCGGAGCCTCGGGGGCACCCGGTCGTTGCCGACGAGCGCGGCCGCGAACACCGGGTCGGTCGGGGCGAGCACCGCACCGATCAGCAGCGATTCCACCCAGCCGAGCCCGACCAGGTAGTGCGCGAGCAACGCGGTCACCAGCAGGGTCAGGGGCAGGCCCCAGCCGAGCGCCCGTCCGGGCAGTTTCCACGCCCCGCGCAGGTCCGCCCACCCCACCCGCATCCCGTCGGTGAACAGCACGGCGAACAGCGCCAGCTCGGCCAGGGTCGAGACCATGGAGTCACCCGGTCTGACCGACATGACCCCCAAGACCCCGTCGCCGAGGACGAACCCGGCCGCCAGGAACAGGACGGCCGTGGACAGGACCGTGCGGTGCGCCAGGCTCGACACCAGGACGGCGAGGAGGAGCACTGCGGAGAAAGCGACCAGCATGGTGGTCATCAGGGCCCTTCGGGGTGGTCGGCAACGGACTCGCCGACCAGACTTCCCGGCACACCTGCGCGTTCGTGACGCGATTTGCCTGGAGCATAACGCAGCCGCCGGTCGGTGTCCGCTCACGCACCTGATCGAATCCCGATGACGCGCCGCGCTGCTGAGCTGTCCCTGACGGGGCAGATAGGGTTCGAGGCCGACGCCTCCTCGGTCGCCGCGCTCGACGCCATCACCGTCACGTACGATCACCGTCACGTACGCTCGGCGCGGCAGGACCGTACAGATCATCGGCCTGAACGCCCGCAGCGCCAAGATGCACGACGACCTCTCCGGGGAGCTCATTGCCGGGCACTGATCGGCGGGCGGCACTATTCACCGCGGGCGGATCGGGATAACGTCGATAGCGGAGTGCCGGGAAGCCTGGTCGGCGGTCATGTCGTCGACCTCGGAAGGCCACCCCCATGGTCTCGTCGCTCCTGCTCCTACTCCTCGGCCTCCCGCTGCTGACATTCGCCGCCGAGCAGCTCGTGCTCGGGGCCTCCCGCACCGCCCGGCGGGCGGGGATCTCCGCCGTCACCGTGGGCGTACTGGTGATCGGGCTGGGCACCAGTGCCCCTGAGCTGCTCGTCTCGGGATCCGCGGCAGCAGGGGGACACACCGGGCTGGCCGTCGGGAACCTGGTCGGATCGAACGTCATCAATCTGACCCTGCTGCTCGGACTGGCCGGGCTGATGGCGCCCGTCCTGGTGCGCTCGTCGGTACTCCGACGCGAAGCGCCGCTGTCGGTCGGTGCGGTCACGGTCTTCGGGATCCTGCTCCTGACCGGGCTCGGCCTCGCGGCGGGCCTGACCCTCACCGCGCTGCTCGTGGCGGTACTCGCCTGGATGCTGCGCACCGCCCGGACCCAGCCTGAGGACATCCTGAACGCCGAGACCGAGGAGTTCCTGGACAGCGCCCGACCCCATCGGCTGCCAATCGAGATCACCCGGCTGATCCTGGGCCTGGCGGGCACTCTGGCCGGCACTGAGGCGCTGGTGCGAGGCGGCGTCGACCTGGCGTCCCGGTTCGGCATGTCCCAGCAGCTCATCGGCTTCACCCTGGTCGCGTTCGGCACGTCACTTCCCGAACTCGTCACCACCGTGCAGGCACAGCGGCACGGCGAGACCGACCTCCTGGTCGGCAACCTCCTCGGCAGCAACCTCATCAACAGCCTCGCCGGCGGCGCGATCATCGCTTTCACCGCACCCGCGACCCTCATCACCGACAGCGCGGCCGTGATCTGCGTGATGGTCGGGGTCAGCGGACTCGCCTGGGCGTTGCTCACCCGCGGCCAGCGGCTGACCCGTCCGGAATCGGCAGTGCTGGCCGCTGCCTACCTGGTGGCACTGCCGCTCCTCACCTGAGCAGGTCGCACTGAGCTTGACCTGTGCCGATCGGGGTCCTGGCCGCAGATCCAGGTTAGGGTGATCGTGGTGTGCCGGGAAGTCTGGTCGGCGATCCTGTTCGTGACCCTCCGACCTTCCTGGAGTTCCCATGGCCGTGGTCGCCATTTCGATCTT
>JBDSTJ010000127.1:0-8282 GCA_039928335.1 Streptosporangiaceae bacterium
GCTTCACCACGCTGGCGGAGTTCCGGCAGCGGTTCCCTTTCCTCGACCTGGACGCGTTCCTGCGCGAGCACGGCATCAGCACCGTCGCCGAGCTCCGGGACGCCTTCCAGTACCTGGCGACCACCGTGCACCTGCGGGCCGCCGAACCCTTCGACCCCGACGATCCCGCCAACGTGCACACCCTGCCCGTCGCCCTGGCCACCGTGGCGGTCGAGCCGTTCGACCTCACCGCGGGTCTGCGCGCCGCCCGCACAGTCCGGTCCGCGAGCCGCACGCTCACCGGTGCGGCCAGGGCCGGGCTGCCGGCGGAGTCCACCGACCCGTACGCGCTCGCCACGGTGTTCGCCGCGGCGGGACCGGCGGACAACGGCACCACTGCCGCCGAGGTCGTGCGGCTGCTCGCCAAGGCGGGCGTCGCGGCACTGTTCCTGTCCACCAGCTGAGGAGAACCCGCCAGATGAGCACCCGAGCCGGCAAGGCCGGCACTGCCGACGCCGACAAGAACAAGGAAGACGACATCGATGAGCTGCCCGAAGAGCTGCCCGAAGAGCCCGCACCGTCCCACCAGGAGCTGGAGCGCCTCCGTGCCCGCCTCGCCCGCAAGTACCACTGACCAGAAGATTGAGAGGGGACGATGACCGTCCGCTATATCCGGGTAAGCCCGGATCCCGTCCCGTTCGCGCCGGCGGTACGTGCCTTCGGCAACATCGCCGTGGTCGGCAAGATCACGCCGCCGGGGGCGCCCCCGGCCGACCTGGCCGTGGTCAACGTGCCGATCGCCTTCACCGAGCCGGAGGAGGCACGCCGCCGCGCGCCCGGCGACCTCGGCGAGGCCATCGCGCTCGCCCTCACCCAGTCGCCCGGCCCGTCGCTCGTGACCGGTGTCCGGGTGAACGAGACGACGCCGAACTTCGAGACCGCGCTGGAGGTGGTCGCGGGCCTCGACGTGCAGCTCGTCGTCGTGGCCAACACCCCGCTGACCGCCGCGACCGGCAAGGTCGACACGCCCAAGGGCGCGCTGGCCCTGCTGGCCGAGCACGTCGCCTCGGTCTCGGAGACCGGCGCGGACGGCAGGCAGCGGATGGGCGTGGCCATGCTGCCCAAGGACTCCGCCGATCCGGCCCCGGTCACCGGGAGCCTGGCCAACGAGCGGATGGTCTTCATCGCCCACCGCAGCACCCAGGACGCCGCGGCGGCCGTGGCCGGCGCGATCGCCGGATTCGAGCCGCACATCTCGCTGCTGCTCAAGCCGGTCAACATCACCAGCCCGTCGTTCAGCCAGGCCCAGATCGAGGCCCTGAACGGGTCGGAGACCTTCAAGTCCGGGCCGGCCGGCAAGGGAGTCAACTGGCTGACGAGCCCTTCGATCATCCCCGGCAACGGGGTTTATCTCGGCGAGGGCTATACCGCCAACCCGGGCGGCAAGAAGTACATCGATGTCGTCCGCGTCGTCGACAAGATCAACTTCGAGCTCAACGCCCAGCTGATCAGGACCATCGGCAACATCCGGATCAGCCGGTCCGGGCTGCGCGCCCTGGTCGCCCAGATCGAGGCCATCCTCTCGCCACAGGTGCAGAGCGACGTGCTCAACGACTTCGACGTGGTCGTACCGCTGCTGGCCCTGCTGGACAAGGATCCGGCGACGCTCACCGACTCCGAGGCCGTCCAGATCCGCGACGCCGAGACCCAGCGTGTGGTCCAGGTCCTGGTCGCGGTCCAGTACGCCGGGGCCATCCACCGGCTGTCCGTCACGTTCAAGTTCACCTAGAGGGAGCCTTCCGATGCCCGACTGGAACACGCGGCTCGAGGTGAAGCTCGGGGACTCCACCATCACCCCGATCTCCAGCTTCACCCCGACCTTCAACGTGCCGCACACCGTGCTGCACAGCATCGAGGCCGACAACGTCGGCTTCATCCGACAGCCGTTCACCTTCACCTTCACCATGGCGGTGCCCGCCGTGGCGACCGCGGTGGCCGATCTCACCGAGCTGGCCACGAACGGCGCGGAGTTCGCCGTGGTGGTGGCCGAGAAGAAGGGCACCGACTGGTCGTTCAACGCGATCAAGTTCGCCCGGTGCGTGGTCACCTCGGCCAATCCGAGCAACGTGGTGGTCGACGGCATCCCGCAGGCCAGCTTCAGCTGCCTGGCGCTGGACGTCGGGCTGGAGGCCTGACGGCCGTGGACACCAGCGCGGACGCGGCGACCGGGCCCGTGATCAATTACCACTTCCCGGTCGAGGTGCACGCCGTCGGGTCGTTGCCCGACGGCGAGCGGGCCTGGCTGGCCGGGGAGTTCTTCGAACGGCTGAGCCGGGAACTCGCCGGCCGGCTGTGACGGACAGGGGGAGACATGGCGGTGGGCAACAACGTTCCGGTGCTGGTGGGGCCGGTTCCGCTGCTCCACGTGCAGAGCATGACGGTCGTCGAGGGGTACGAGATCGAGCGGATCATGGGCAGCCGGTTCCAGCACGCCACCCAGCCGACCCGCAAGCGGATCGGCATCGAGGCGGTGCTGCTCGGCCCGCGGCGGCTGGTGGTGAAGAAGGCGCTGGAGACGCTGGCGCTCACCTCCCGTTCCCTGGTGGCCACCGCACCGGACCTACTGCCCAACGGGATCCCGGTGGTGTCCGGACTGGTCATCAGCCTGGACATGCAGATCACCGAGCTGCACTTCACCCAGAGCGTGACCAAGCGGGACGCGCTGGACCTGTCGATCTCGCTGGTGGAGTTGCCCCGGCCCGGCCTGACCGCGCTCCTGGGCGAGGTCGACCTGGCCGTGGCGGCCGGGACCGCGCTGGTCCCGGGCTCGATCTCACCCAACCCCATCTCCCGCACCGTCCTGGGTGCGTTCTGACAAGAAAGGACACAGTGATGGCCGCGCGTGGCTACCGGCGATTGCCGATCAACGCCGACGAGGGATTTCCGCAGGCGTTCCGGCTGGCGATGTCGGGCCAGGAGTACCGGTTCGGGCTGTACGCCAACATCGCCGAAGAGCTCGTCCGGGCCGCCCCGGCGGGTCCGCTCGAACTGCCGGCCGCGGCCGCCTTCCTGGTGCTGGAGGTGGGCCGGGAGGGGCCCGGCGGCCTCGTCACGATCCTGCGCCGCAAGCTGGTGCCGGGTGTGGAGTACCTGGCGGCGGAGCTCGCGCTGACCTTCCGGACCCTCCGTCTCGACCTGCGCAATCTCAACGGGGCCGGCGCGTTCGGCTCCGAGGTGGTCGGCGGGGTGGCGCCGCTATGAGCTTCCTCCTCTGGTACAAGGTCGAGATCGGCGACGCCACCGGGCTGGGCGGTCTGGGCCTGCCGGTCACCGTCTCCAACGACGTGCTCACCGGCTCGTCGGTCGTCGACGCGGACATCACCGTCACGATGGCCGACGGGGCGCAGGCGGACACCTTCGAGGTCAGCCTGATCAACCTGCCCGGCCGGCTCACCGACCTGCTGCGGAACGCCCACGCGGCCCGGCCGCTCAACGCCGCCGTCCACCTCGGCTACTTCGGGGATCCGGCGACCCGGACGGACGCGGCCCGGGTGCTGGTCGGCCGGATCATGTCGGTGACCGGCAGCGTCGGCGCGGACGGCCTGTCCCGGACCGTGCTCTGCGGCCAGGAGGAGGGCGGCTACCTGCTGCGAAGCACTCCGGCCCAGCACGACCGGCAGGCCGGTGCGCAGGCACTCGAGGTGGCCGGGTCGCTCGCCGCAGCCGCAGGCGTGTCGCTGGCGGACGGCTCCTCCGCGGACGGAGCACTGCGGGACTTCACCGTACGGGCCGGGTCCACGCTGGACGCGCTCGGTGCCCTGGCCGCTCAGGCGGACGTGCCGCTGGTGGTCCGCGACCGCAAGGTCTACCTGGGCCGCGCGGTGGGGGCGCTCACCGATCCGGCCCCGGTCCCGTTCCATCCCGACACCAATCTCGTCTCGCTCAGCAGTTCCACCGTGGAGGACACCGCGGCGCGGCCGGCGTTCCCGCCGCCACGTGCCGACGGCGTGCCCACCGCCGCGCCGCGGCCCCCGGTCCGCACCACGGTGGAGGCGACCGTGCTCGGGCATCCCCGGCTGCGGGTCGGCCAGGTGGCCACCACGGCGGGCCTGTCGGCCGTCCCGACGGGACCGCTGCGCATCTCGCGGGTGGTGCACGACTTCCGGGTCTGCGCGGGCTACACCGCGCAGCTCTTCCTGATCTCGGCGGGTCCGGGCGAACGCGCCCAGGTCTCCTCCGGCGTGCAGGCGGTCGTGGACCGCTTCCGTGACCTGGTGGACCGCAGCCGCGACGACCACCCCTCGATCGACGTGGGTGAGGTCACCGGCTACGCCGACGGCGAGCACCTCGCTTCCCTGCACTACGGCCAGGCGCCCGAAGGCCGGGTGGCCGCGCCGGTCGGCACCGCCGTCGAACTGCACGGCAAACCGGTCGCCTCGGCGTTCGCCTTCCACCGCACCGGTCTGATGACCCCCGTCTACCCCAAGATGCGCGCCGTGCTGGCGCACAACCGCGGCCGGGTCGACGACGCGGTGGTCACCGGCTTCGTGTGGCCGGACGACCCGGCCCGGCAGCGCCCCGCCGACCAGCCCGGAGACTACTGGCTGGCGCTCCCCACCGAGCTGGGAGACGACGGCCTGCCCCGTGGCAGCGGCGTGAACGACCTGACCGACGCGGCCGGGCACCGGGTCATCCAGGTGGCCGCACTGCACGTGCTCGTCGGCGCCGACGGCCTGCCCGAGGTGGGCGTCCGGCCCGACCCGCCGACCGACGACTCGATCACCATCGAACACCAGAGCGGAACAAAGATCGCAGTGGATTCCCAGGGAGCGGTCACGATCACGACGTCGGACCGGCCCATCACCCTGACCAACGGCTCGGTCAGCCTGCGGCTCGACGGCCCGACGGTGGCGGTGACGTGATGCCGCCCGTACTGACCGAAGCGTCGAGCCTGCGCTGCGCCCACCAGGGGACCGTCGTCGTCCAGGCCACCCACCGCGTGCTCACCGTGGGCGGTGCGGCGGTCCTGGTGGACGGTGACCTGCTGGCCGCCCAGATCCTGGGCTGCCAGCTCCAGCCGCCGGTGACCCCGTGCGCGCAGATCACCGGGATCAACGCGGGGGTCAGCGGCTCGCTGACCGTCGGCGGGCAGCCTGTGCTGCTGGCGACCGCCCAGGGCACGACGAACGCCGGAACCTGGCTGGTCGTCGACCCGGGCCAGACGAAACTGGAGGCGACATGACCAGCCCGTTCGGCCGCGGCCTGCTCCTCGACGACGGCGACCTGGTCCTGACCGAGGGCCGGCTGCGGGAGGTCGAGGGGGAGGCCAACCTCAGCCAGGCGCTGACCCTGCGCGTACTCACCCCGTTCGGGTCCGACCCGTTCAACACCGGGTACGGCCTGGACATCGCCGCGGCGTTCACCCAGGCCAACTCGGTCTCGGTGGTCAAGCAACTGCTGCAGCTCAACCTGGTGCGCACGCTGGGCACCGACCCGCGGGTGCGGGACATCCGCGAGGTCGTCTTCGACGACGACCCGAACCTGGCCGCGATCGACCGCGCGGCGGTGCTCAACGCACACCGCCGTCGTGTCTGGACCGTGCAGGCCGAACTCGAGACCGTGGCGGGCGACCCGCTGACGCTACTACTGGACGTGGGGGTGTGAACCGGCCATGGCTGATTCCGTGACCGAATTCGGGGTGACCGACGACGGCTTCGTGCTGAAACCGGTCGACCGGATCCTCGCCGAGGCCTTCGACCGGGCCCGGGCGGTCTTCGACGACGTCGAGCTGACACCGACCAGCGCCCTGCGCAAGATCCTTGAGGTGACCGCGGCCGAGGACGGCGAGCTGTGGAAGCGGATGGAGGACCTGTACTACGGCAACTTCATCTCCACCGCGTTCGGCGACAACCTCGACCTGCTCGGGGAGGACGTCGGCCTGGCCCGGCGGCACCTGCTCAGCACCGGCACGGTCCAGATCACACTGAGCGACGCGGCCCCGGGGCGGCGTTACGTCGTGCCGGCCGGGGCCATCCTGGTCACCGCGCCGCCGGTCAGGGCCTTCGGCACCATCAGTGCCGTCACGCTGGACGCCGCCCACCAGACCGCGACCGTGGACGTGGCCGCCTTCGACCCGGGACCCGGCGGTGACGTGGCGAAGTCCACGATCATCGCCATCGACCCCACCTACGGGTCGATCTTCCTGTCCGACCTGGGCACCGCCAAGCTGGCCGTGACCAACCCGCAGCCGACCACCGGCGGCCTCCAGGCCGAGGGTGATGACGCCTACCGCGCCCGGCTGGCCGGACTGGCCCGCAACCTGTGGACCGTGGAGTCGGTGGCGCAGGCCGCGCTCGGCGTCAGCGGGGTACTGGACGTGGTCCTGTCGGACCCGCGCGGTGGCGTGGACGTCTCGCAGAGCTACTTCGGCACGTTCCTGTTCGACCAGCGCACGTTCAGCTCGCAGGCCAGGCGGATCGGCGAACCGTACTTCTTCACCGTCCTGGTGGCGCACGACTTCCACGCGCCCTGGCGCACCATCGGCCCGGTGCGGGGGGTCCTCGAGCGGGTCACCGCCGCGGTCGACGCGGTACGGCCCGTGGGCATCCACCCCAACATCGTGGAGGCCGACCACGTCGAGATCGGAGTGCGGGCGAAAGTGTTCATCGAAGCGGGCTCGGACGGCCCGGCCCTGCTGGCCTCCATCCGGCAACGGCTGGCCGGCGACGTCAGCACCCAGCGGCTCGGCGGCGACGTGCTGTACTCGCAGGTCATCCGGGCCTTCGTGGAACAACCCGGCGTGCGGGACGTGCAGCAACTGCACCTGCGCCGCAACCCACCCGACTTCGGCCGGATCACCTTCGGCGCGGTGCCGCACCAGAGCACCGTGGTGGAGGCGGCGGTCGGCGAGAACCTGCTGATGGGCCCGACCGAACTGGCCGTCTTCTCACCCGGCGGCGACGCCCTCGACATCACGCTGGTGACGGCATGAGCGCCGGCGAGGTGCTCGCCGCGACCCGGATGGGCGGGCGGCTGACGACACCCTTCGGGCGCGGCGGCGACACGCTGGCGCTGCAGCTGGTGCCCGGTGCCGACGCGGGCTCCGCCGGCGTCACGCCCTACGACTTCGGCGAGCACCTGGCCCGGTTCGACCGGCCGCCGGAGCCGCGCTATGTGCTGGCCACCACCCGGGACGTGGCGGCCGACACGACCGTGACGGTGACCTTCACCCAGCCGGGCGGGCCGGCCGCGACCGTGATCGTGCCGTTCGCGGCGGACACGCCCGCCGGGAGCTCCGTCGCACTGGCCCTTCCCACCTCCGCGCAGGTCCGGGTGACCGGCCTGAAGGTCGTCCCGGCCCCGCCGGGCGGCCGGGCGGACGAGGTCTGGCGGCTGACCGCGCTGCTCGGCACCATGTCCAGGCTGCTGTGGGCGATCGGCGGCGAGCGCGACCAACTCGCCGGCCGGCTCGCCCGGGTGGCGACCCAGCGGCACCTGCCGACGGCGACCGGCCGCAGCCTCGACCTGATCGGCACCGACCTGGGCGTGCCGCGGTTCCCGCCGCTGCCGTACGGATTCGACTCCGGCACCGTCGCCCTCTACCACCTGGACGATCTCCCCGGCGCGGCGCAGGACGTGACCGGCCAGTATCCGGGGCGTACCGGCCACAACGGTGTCCCGCACGGCACGGTCAGGTTCGGGGTGCCCGGCCGCTATGGCACCGCGTTCGGCTTCGACTCGGCCGACACGGCCGTGGAGGTGCCGACCGACACCGCGTTCGACCTCGCGGCCGGTGCCAGTGCCACGTTCGAGTGCTTTGTCCGGCCGGACGCCGCCACTACCGACGGTCAGGTGCTGTTCAGGCATCCGGCCCCGGACGGCACTGGGTCGGGCTGGCTGCTGTCGGTCGGGGACTTCGGCCGGGGCGTGCCCCGCAACGTGCGGCTGGTCGTCAGCGACGGGACGCTCCCGCCCCTCACGCTGTTCGCGGACCTCAGCCTGCCCACGGACGCCTTCAGCCACCTGGCCGGCGTGCTCGACGGGTCCGCGAAGGTGCTCAGGCTGCACGTCGACGGGGTGCTGCGCGCCAGCGCCTCCGTCGGCTCGCTGGGTGCCGTGAAGAACACCGCGCCGCTGCGGATCGGCCCGGGTGGCAGCGGCTTCCGCGGGGTGCTCGACGAGGTGCGGATCTCCGCGGTGGCCCGTGCCGACTTCGCGCCCGTCCTGGGCGAGGCAGACGAGCACTACCGCAGGCGGCTGCGGGTGTTCCGGCGCTGGACCCTGCCGACCCCGGCCAACCTGAC